>NZ_QTQD01000027.1:0-118156 GCF_003858025.1 Burkholderia sp. Bp9004
GCGCTCGCTCGCGAAGGGCGAGGCGATCACGCAGGACACGTCCACGCTCGAGAACCCGGCGATCCTCGAGCAGCTCGGCCAGTCGCTCTGAATGACGGGGCCGGCATCCGCCGGCCTTACCCAATCTCTTCGACGCACGCGCGTTCGGGCGGCCATCCCCGCCATGAACGCGTCGCATGCGGCCGACACCCGGCCACGCACGTGCGTTCCGCCGCGCCCCATCGTGCGTATGCGGCCCGCGCGCCGGACACCGCTTCGCGGCGGTCCGTCGCATTCCCCGTTCGATGCATCGACGTACAACAACACTGGAGACACCCAATGAAAAACAGAATCGTGATCGGTTGCGCTGCGCTGGCAGGCGCGATGGTCAGCAGCAGCGCCTTCGCACAGAGCAGCGTAACGCTGTATGGCAACCTCGACGCCGCGGTGCTGTACACGAGCAAGACGCTCGACGCCGCCACCGGCGCGAACGCCGGCCATCAGTTCGCGATGACCGACACCGGCATGACGCCGACGACGTTCGGGATGATCGGCACCGAGGATCTCGGCGGCGGACTCAAGGCGAAATTCCAGCTCGAAAGCGGCTTTGCCGTCACCAACGGCGCGTTCGCCCATTCGAACGGCAACTTCTTCGGCCGCCAGGCGTGGGTCGGGCTCGACGGCGGCTTCGGCACGGTCAAGGCCGGCGTGCAGTACTCGCCGTTCCTGCTCGCGATCTTCGATTCGGATCCGCGCAGCTTCTCGCACTTCGGCAGCGGGCTGATCAACTACGTCGACAACGTGCTGGTGACGGGCCTGTTCAACCCGAACGCCGTGTCGTACACCAGCCCGACGATCGCCGGCCTCACCGGCAGCGCGATGTTCGCGTTCGGCGGCAAGGCCGGCGACTTCCAGGCCGGCCGCCAGTATTCGGCGAGCCTCAAGTACGAACATGAGGGCTTCACGATCGACGCCGCGTTCTACGACGGCAACGACGGCACCAACCCGACTCCGACGCCGAGCACCGTCGCGTTCGTCGGGCGCACGATCGGCGCCGCGTACCGCTTCGGCCCCGTCACCGCGAAGGCATCGTTCACGAGCTACAAGATCGGCGGATCGTTCAGCAACAACGTGTATGGCGGCGGCCTCGATTACCAGGCAACGCCGGCCGTCGACCTGAACGGCGGTGTCTGGTTCACCAGCGATCGCAACGACACGGCCAATCACTCGCTGCTCGCGGCCGTCGGCACGACCTACAGCCTGTCGAAGGCAACCGCGCTGTACGCGCAGGTCGCGATGGTCAACAACCACGGTGCGATGAACACCGGGCTCGGGATCAACAACGCGCTTTATGCGGTCACCGGCACGACCGTCGGCGCGAACGTCGGAATCCGCCACATGTTCTGATGCGCAGGTGGCGGTTTCGGTGCCGAATCGCCACCGCCATGCATTCGCAGTCCGAATCATCTCGCGCCGATATCGGTACGCCAGGACGCGTTCGGATTCGGCGCGATCTCCATCGCGCACGAATCCGTGCCCGACGTATCGCCCATCTCACGCCCGCGCGATCCGCCACGTGCAGCATCCACGCACACCGCAAGATCAGCGTCCGGTATAGACCGCCATCGGCGCGGCCCGGACCGCCGGGCGCCGAACCTGCTGATACGCGGAGTTGCCCGGCTGCGCCATCCGTGTCGTTTTCGACCGGTTTCCGGGCGCATGACCGATAGTCCGCGTTTCCCGTTTCTCTACACTGCTTCACACCAGCACACACCTGCCGGATGTCGCATGACGCGCGCCGCATCACCGACATCACGGCGATCCCGAGACAACCGCCTTCGTCCCCGACGGTTCCGCATCCGCTCGGCCAGCCGAAGGCTCCTCCAGGAGCGTTCTTTGAGTTCATCGCAAGCGCACCCCGCGAAAGCCCGGTCTTCGCGCAAGTCCCTCAAGCTGGACGACATCACGATCGTCGACCCCGCCGTCCTGAAGCGAGCGGTCGGAGCCATGGCGTTCGGCAATGCGATGGAATGGTTCGACTTCGGCGTCTACAGCTATATCGCCGTCACGCTCGGCAAGGTGTTCTTCCCCTCCAGCAGCCCGTCCGCGCAGTTGCTCGCGACCTTCGGCACGTTCGCGGCCGCGTTCCTCGTGCGCCCGCTCGGCGGCATGGTGTTCGGCCCGCTCGGCGACCGCATCGGCCGCCAGCGCGTGCTCGCCGCCACCATGATCATGATGGCCGTCGGCACCTTCGCGATCGGCCTGATCCCCAGCTACGCGTCGATCGGCATCATGGCGCCGATACTGCTGCTCGTCGCCCGCCTCGTGCAGGGCTTCTCGACCGGCGGCGAATACGGCGGCGCCGCCACCTTCATCGCCGAATTCTCGACCGACAAGCGCCGCGGCTTCATGGGCAGCTTCCTCGAGTTCGGCACGCTGATCGGCTACACGCTCGGCGCGGCCACCGTCGCGATACTGACGGCGACGCTCTCGCAGGAAGCCCTGCTGTCGTGGGGCTGGCGTGTGCCGTTTTTCATCGCCGGTCCGTTGGGCCTCGTCGGCCTGTACATCCGGATCAAGCTCGAGGAGACGCCCGCGTTCAAGAAGGAAGCCGAAGCGCGCGAAGCGGACGAACGATCGCGCCCGAAACAGTCGTTCGGCACGCTGCTCGTCGAACAGTGGAAGCCGCTGCTCCAGTGCGTCGGCCTCGTGCTGATCTTCAACGTGACCGACTACATGGCGTTGTCGTATCTGCCCAACTACCTGTCGGCGACGCTGCACTTCAACGAAACGCACGGCCTGTTCATGGTGCTGCTCGTGATGGTGCTGATGATGCCGATGACGCTTTACGCCGGGCATCTGTCGGACCGGCTCGGCCGCAAGCCGGTGATGATGTTCGGCTGCGTCGGCCTGCTCGTGCTGTCGGTGCCCGCGCTGCTGCTGATCCGCTCCGGCGGGATGCTGTCGGTGTTCGGCGGAATGATGATCTACGGCACGCTGCTGTCGACCTTCACCGGGGTGATGCCGTCCGCGCTGCCCGCGCTGTTCCCGACGCGGATCCGCTACGGCGCGCTCGCGATCGGCTTCAACGTGTCGGTGTCGCTGTTCGGCGGCACGACGCCGCTCGTCACCGCATGGCTCGTCGATCGCACCGGCGACCTGATGATGCCGGCCTACTACCTGATGGGCGCGTCGTTCATCGGCATCGTGTCGGTGCTCGCGCTCCGCGAAACCGCACGGCGGCCGCTGCCCGGCTCCGCGCCGTGTGTCGCGAGCCGCGCGGAAGCGCAGGACCTGATTCGCCGCGGCGTTGACGAGGGGCGCGTGCGCGACCGCAAGTTCGCGCCGGTCGGCGAACGCGCGTAATCCAGTCATGCAGTGATGCAAGCCGTTGCGTCGTCATGCGACGCCGCGCGGCACCCCCTCGCGGGCGCCGCGCATCTGACTGTCAGCCCGCCGCGAGCTGCTGTTCGTCGAACCAGTCGAGCAGCGTCCGCGTGACGAACGCGGGATTCTCCAGGTTCGAGATGTGGCCGGCGTCCGGCACCAGCACATGGCGGCAACCGATCACGCCCGCCATCTTCGCCGTCTCCGACGGCGGCCGCGCCATGTCGCCCGCGCCGCACATCAGCAGCGTGCGCTCGGCATCCAGTTCAGCGAGCGCGACGAGCGTATCCGGCCGCCCGAAGATCAGTCGACCGAGCGGGACGATCGACTGCCGCAGCCGGTCGGCCGGAAGGTTCGCGAGCGCGGCGCGAAACGCGGTCGGCACCGGGTCGGCGAGGTTCACGTCCGGCCGGAAGAACAGCGGCACGATCGCATCCAGCAACGGCGGCGCGATACAACCGGCGGCGGCGATCGCGTCGAGCATCCCGAAGTAGCGCAGCCGCGTCGCGTCGGGTTCGGACTCCAGCGACGCATCCATCAGCACGAGCGAGCGCACGCGCTGCGGTTCGCGCAACGCGAGCCGCGCGCCCCACATCCCGCCGACGCTCAGCCCCACGACCGCGCACTGCTCGATCTCCAGCGCATCGAGCAATGCGCTCGCGTGCGCGGCGAGGTCGTCGAGCGTCTCGGTGCCTTCGGGCAGCGGGCCCGACGCACCATGCCCCCACAGGTCCGGCACGATCACGCGATAGCGGCTCGCCAGCGCGTCGATCTGCGGCGCCCACATCGCCGAATCCCACAGGTAGCTGTGTCCGAGCAGCACCGGAAATCCGGTGCCGTGATCCTGGTAATGCAGGGTGCTGCCATGAACGATGTGTGCGGGCATGTCGTCTCCGGATGTCAATGCGATCGGCGGCGGCCCGGAAACGGGCGCCGCGATCCGCGGCGTTCTGCGACGAACGCGAAGCGGCGAATCATCGCACAGCTTGCCCGCGCTGCGTGTGACTGCCGTCGCGCGTCCCGCGACGCATGGCGTCGTGCACTTCCGCCGTGCGACCGGGACGACGCCGGGCACCGGAATGTCGAGGCTGTCGCCGTTCGAGACATACCCTTACGACGCTGCGTGCGTGAGCGATGCGGCCAGCGCGAACGCGGCGGCCGCGACGGCCCGCCATGCTGTCTTCATGTTGATGTGAATGCGCCGTGCGTGACGCGACCGTTAACGTGTTCGCGGCACCGGACAACCAGGGTCGTCCGATGCCGCGACGGGCGAAACGCATGATCAGAACACCGCGTGCCCGCTGATGAGGCTCGGCAGCCAGGTGGAGAAGAACGGCATGTACGTGACGATGTTGATCGCACTGAAGATCGCGAGGTAATACGGCCACGCCATCTTCGTCGTCTCGCCGATCGACACGTTGCCGATCGCGCAGCCGACGAACTGCACCGAACCGATCGGCGGGTGAACGAGACCGAGCGAGCAATTCAGCAGCAGCATGATCCCGAACTGCACCGGCCCGACGCCGCACGCCATCGCGATCGGCAGGAACAGCGGCGTCGTGATCAGGATGTGCGCGGCCATGTCGACGAACGTGCCGAGGAACACCTGAATGATGTTGATGTACAGCAGCATCAGCCAGGGCGCGGCGGTCGACTGCTTCAGCAGCCCTTCGATCGCATCCGGAATCTCCAGGTACGACATCTGGAAGCGCAGCATGTTGGACACGGCGATCAGCAGCAGCACGACGCCCGTCGTGCGCGCCGCATGCGACAGCGCGCGGCGCAGTTTCTCGACGGTCAGCGTGCGGTACACGATCGCGGTCAGCACGAGCGAATACACGACGGCGATCGCGGCCGCTTCGGTTGCGGTGGCGATCCCCTTCGCGACGCACACGAGGATGATCGCGATCACCATCAGGCCCGGCACCGCGCCGACGAAGCTGCGCAACACCGCATACCAGCCCGGGAACGTCGGCAGCGCGGACGAACCGTCTTCACGGCGCGGATAGCCGTGACGCACGGCTTGCCAGTACGCGGCGGCGAGCACGAAGCCCATCACCCACAGCACCGGCAGGAGGCCGGAAAACAGCAGGTCGCCGATCGACACGCCGCTCACCTGCTGGCCGTGCAGCATTCCCGTGATCCCCTGTGCGGCGAACGCGTAGATGATCATGTTGGTCGACGTCGGCATCAGCGCGCCGGCGAGCGACGCGTGGGTCGTCACGTTGACCGCGTAGGCCGCGCTGTAGCCTTCGCGCTTCATCAGCGGAATCACCACGCCGCCCATCGCGGACGTATCGGCGGTCGGCGAGCCCGACACGCCGCCGAACAGCGTGCACGCGACGACGTTGGCCATCCCGAGGCCGCCTCGGAAGTGGCCGACGGTTGCCTGCGCGAAACGTAGGATCCGGTCCGCGATGCCGCCGTGCAGCATCAGCTCGCCGGAGAAGATGAAAAACGGCACCGCGAGGAACGAGAACGCGTTCATTCCCGAGATCATCGACTGCATCGCGGTCGCGATCGGGAGCCCTTCGACCATATAGGTCAGCACGCAGGCAATCCCGAGCGCGAACGAAACGGGCACGCCGAGCACGAGGAAAATCAGAAAACTGACGGACAGGATCGCGAGTTCCATGGCGTTATTGGGCCGACGAAGAACGACGAAGCGCGAGCAGGTGCTCGAGCGAGAAGAGGATGATGGCGATCGCCGCGGGAATCGTGATCAGGTAGCGCACGCCCTCGGGCAGCCCGATGATCGGAATGCGGTCGCCCATCGTCTCCGCGGCCATGCTGCCGCAGCCGACCATGATCGCGATCGCGAACGCAATCAGGCTCAGGTGCTGGATCGCGATCACCACGGTGCGCGCGCCCGGCGACAGGCGCCTCACGAGCGAGTCGAGGCCGATGTGGCCGCCGTCGCGCACCTTCATCGCCGCACCGAACATCGCGATCACGATCACCAGCAGCAACGCGATCGGCTCGACGAAATCGGGCGCGTTCTCGAACACGTAACGCATCACGACCGCGTAGAACACCAGCACCGTGAGCGCCGCGAGACACAGCGACGCGACCACGGCCAGCGCGCGGAACAGCAGGTCGTTCACGCAACGCAGGAGCGGCGCCGCCGCGCGCGGCCGGCACGGTGCCGCACCGTCCGCGACGGCCGCATCCGGCGAGCCCGCGGCCGCCGCGCCATTCAGGGAGGTGCGACGGGTCACTTCGTTGCCTCGATCTCGTCGACGATCTGCTTCATCTGCGGCGTCTTCTCGTACTTGGCCCACAGCGGCTGCATCGCCTTCACGAATGCCGCGCGATCGATCTGCGCGGCGGGCAGGATCTTCGCGCCGCCCTTCGTCACCGTCTGCTGCGCCGATGCCTCGCGCGCGGTCCACAGCTTCTGGTAGTACGGCACCGAATCGGCCGCGGCCTTCCTGATCGCGGCCTGTTCCTGCGGCGACAGCGTGTCCCAGATCTTCTTCGAGAACACCAGCACTTCCGGCGTCATCGCGTGCTGCGTCTCCGAGTAGTCGGGCGCCACCTCGAAGTGCTTGGTTTCCTCGTACGACGGCAGGTTGTTTTCCGCCGCGTCGACGAGGCCCGTTTTCAGGCCCGTGTAGACCTCGGCGAACGGCATCGGCGTCGGCGTGCCGCCCATCGCCCTGATCTCGTCGACCATCAGGTCGGACGGTTGCACGCGCACCTTCAGCCCCTTCATGTCGGCGGGCGTGCGCACCGGGCGCTTCGCGTAGATCGAGCGCGCGCCGCTCTCGTAGAACGTCAGCGCGATCATCCCCTTCGCCGCGAACGCGTCGAGGATCTTCTGGCCGGCCGGGCCGTACATCGCCTTGCGGAAATGGTCGACGTCGCGGAACAGGAACGGGAACGACGGGATCAGCGACTCCGGCACGATCTCGTTGAACGATGCGCCGTTCACGCGCGCCATGTCGATCGCGCCGATCCGCACCTGGTCGACCGTGTCCTTCTCGGAGCCGAGCGCGCTGTTGCCGAACACCTTGATCGAGTCCTTGCCGCCCGTCAGCTTCGACAGCTCGTCGCCCATGTACTTGACCGCCATGTTGGTCGGGAAGCTGTCGCCGTGCACGTCCGCCGAGCGGAACACGCGGGCCTGCGCGGACACCGCGAAGCCGGCCATCAGCGCGACGGCCAGTGCGGTACGGGAGCGGGTGAATCGGTGCTTCATCGTCAGTCTCCTTGCTGGTTGCTCGTTGTTTGGCGGCGATCCGGTCGGCCTCCGCATGCATCGATGCACGGCCTTCGCGGATTCGCAGTCATACGTTGTATGACGTGTCGGAGCGAATGTACGTCGGTTAATCGTTTAACTCACTTGGTGCATACCCTATAACGGGCTCTGTAGCGGGCTTGCGGCGGGAGATGGGAAAAAATCGTCTCAACTCGGTGGCTGACCTGCAAAACGTTTTCCGGAAACAG
This sequence comes from Burkholderia sp. Bp9004, assembly GCF_003858025.1. Classification (NCBI taxonomy): domain Bacteria; kingdom Pseudomonadati; phylum Pseudomonadota; class Betaproteobacteria; order Burkholderiales; family Burkholderiaceae; genus Burkholderia; species Burkholderia sp. Bp9004. The sequence continues at coordinate 7,816 of NZ_QTQD01000027.1, forward strand.
GTCTGCATTTGAATCGGCACGATGTTGAATCGCTTTCGCGAGACCGGACGCCGGCTTTCGCTTCTATTTCATGCGTTATAGGATGACTGACTACTGCGCGCCCGCAGCCGCACGACGCCAAGCCAGGACGATCAATCGGCCGTGAACCTCACGCTGCACAACGTGAACCTGCCGGTTTGAGCGTCGACCGCGAACCGCGTCGTCGTGAACGTCGAGGCAACGCGCAATATGCGTCCGGCCAACGTGGTCGAGTTCGTCGACTTCCTCCGGCATCGGACCAGTCAAACCCGTTCGGCTCGACGGGGGCGCCGCCGTTGTAATGATGATGCGATGACGCTATTCCCCGCCGTTACGCGGGAATGGCGTCATCGGGCCCGGTGCGCCCGTCGTTGCGCGCTTCCGGCATGCGGGCCGGCGCCTGCGCGCGTGTATACGCCGCGGGCACGCGCGATGCGTGCTTGCGGCGACATCGGAAATGCGAATGGAGGTGTGCGATGCAGACGACCAGAACGTCGGCCGGTCCGAATCAGGACACGCCGCTGAATCCGGGCGACGAAGGGCCACCCGATGCGCCGGGCGTGGGCGAGGACCTGTGCGGCGTGTGCCGCGGCACGGGCATGGTCGAAGGACAGCCATGCACGGTGTGCGGCGGAACGGGCAAGGTGCTGCAGGGTATTGGCGGCGGATAGGCGAACGACACGCATGCAGGCCGGTTGCCGCGATGCCCGGACGGGCCGCGCCTCACATGCGACGCCTCGGCACTGGAATCTGCCGCAACGCGGTGTTCGCAGCGTCCTGGCCGGACGTGCTCTCAACGACCGAGGCGTCGATCCCGCAGGAACGCGTTCAGCTCGCCGCCCGCATGCTCGATATGCCGCTTGAGCAGCGATGCCGCCGTGCGCGCGTCGCCCTTGCGGCACAACGCGACCAGCTCGGCATGTTCGGATTCGGCCACGTCACGCGCGGCCTCGGACAGCGACAACTGCACGCGCGTGTAGCGGTCGGTCTGCTGCAGCAGCGACGCGACGATCGCCGCCGTCTTCGGCTGGTCGGCCCGCGACAACAACACCTGATGCAGCTCGGTGTTCAGTTCGCCCCAGCGCCCGGACTGGCTCGCATGCAGCACTTCGCTGTATTCCTCGAGGATCGCATCGAGCCGCGCGAAATCCTCGGCGGTCAGCTTCGGAATCGACTTCTTCAGCAGCACGGGTTCCAGCAGCGCGCGCAGTTCGAACAGTTCGGTGATGTCTTCCGGGGACAGCTCCGAGACGATCGCCCCCTTGTGGGGCAGGATCTTGACGAGCCCCTCGCTCTCGAGCTGCACGAGCGCTTCCCTCAGCGGAATCCGGCTGATGCCGAGCTCGGTCGCCAGCGCATCCTGGCGAAGCTGATAGCCGTCGACATACTCCCCTGTCAGGATACGGCGGCGCAATTCGTTCGCCGCGGCTTCGGCGCGCGTGGCGTAGACAAGAGGAGGGCGTTTCTCGTTCATGTTCGGATTGGGGGAAGGCGGTCAGGCAGATGTCGGCGCGACGGCGGATATTGCATATTTTCTACAATATTAGCAGAGCGCCCGCGCCGTCGAGCCGCCGCCGCATGGGGCTTCACCCTGTCGGGGCTTCACGCTGTCGCGCCCTGCGTTCGGCCGCCTGCGTATGTCGCTTGCCATCCCGAAGCGGTCACCCACGCGATGTGCCCTTGAGCGGCCGGTTCCGGATCGGAAGCAGCCGCTCAACAATGCTGCGCATCTCCAGCGCGACTTACCTGGAAATCCGGTTCGACTGTGCTGCCGGTGAATGCAGGACTTTCAACGCTATAACGACTCCGCAAACGATGGCGCCGATGCCGAATGCCTCGTCGAACCTAGGCCACCGATGACTTGCCACGAGCCCGAACGACGTCGCGAATACCGTCTCGGTCACGATAAGCTGACCTGCAAGCCCGATTGGCAGCTTCTTCGATGCTATCGTCCACGCCCACGAACCACCAATCGACCCTACTGCGGCCAGAACAAGTGAACTCGCCAGAACAAGTCCGAATGACGACCACTGGATGCCAAGTCTGGTGATATTCAGCAGCGACAGTGGTGCAGCGATTGGAATAAAGAGCGCAATCTCCAGCGCGCCACCGATCATCATCATCGCCGTCCACTTCCTCGGGTCCATCCCCGGGCGCTTTCTTAGCGCGTTTCGATTGGATAGGGCGAAGGCGGTCCACAGCGATACTGCGCCAAACGAGATTGCGATGCCAGCGATGACTCGAGTCGACAGGCCATCAAGCGCCTCCATCAGCCCGGACGAGTTGACCATCATCAAGCCCAACGTGATGAAGCCCAGAGGGATACTCAGAACTCTCCACGATGTGGCCTGTGCGCCCTGATTCCCAACGATGGCAAGCACCACGGGTACAGTCGCGACAATCGCTGGCGGGACAATCGGCCCGGCGAAGCGTACGGCTGACATGATCGTCACGAAATAGCCTACATACCCGACGAGACCTAGCCATGCCGCGACCAGCCAGTCGACTAAGGTCGCGTGCGACCCGCGATCCTTCACGGCGATGAACAGAACAGCGCCCAATATTCCCGAAAGCAGAAATCGCGTAACAGCCAGGTCGTAAATGGAGTATGGACCGATCACGTAAGGCGCAACAAAATTGAGCGACCAGGAGAATGCCGCGAAAACGGCAGCAAACACACCCATCAGAGACCGCGCCTGCATTCTCAGCTCCCGGAGTCAACGCAATCAGGTTAGCGGGTGCAGCGCCGTCGACCTTCCGAAAACAGCCCTGTTCTTACCCCGGAACGACAAGTTTTATGACGCCAACCCGGTAATAAGCGGCCCTCAGCGCGGCCGCTCACAGGAAAACGTCAGCGACTCTTGATGGCCGGCAAACGTCACCGTCATATAGAATGATGCGCTTTGCCCGCACGCCTATGTGGTTCAAGAATCTTCAGCTTCATCGTCTTCCGGCACCGTGGGCCGTTACCCCCGATCAGATGGAAGAATGGCTGGCGCCCCACGCGTTTCAGCCGGGCACCAGCGTCGAGATGCAGCGCTTCGGATGGGCGTCGCCGCGTGACGACGGCGCGCTTGTGTATTCGATCAACCAGCAGATGCTGCTGATGTTTCGTGCCGAAAAGAAGCTGCTCCCGGCCTCGGTCGTCAATCAGGTGACCAAGGCCCGGGCGCTTGAAGTCGAGGAGCAGCAGGGCTTCAAGGTCGGGCGAAAACAGCTGCGCGAACTCAAGGAGCAAGTGACGGACGAACTGCTGCCGCGCGCGTTCACCATTCGCCGCGATACCCGCGTGTGGATCGATACGGTGAACGGCTGGCTCGTCATCGATGCGGCTGCACAGGCTCTTGCCGACGACGTCCGCGGCCTGCTCGTCAAATCGATCGATCAATTGCCGCTCGCCGGCGTTCAAGTGGCGCTTTCGCCGGTCGCCGCGATGACGGATTGGCTGCTGTCCGGCGACGCGCCGGGCGGGTTCACCGTGGACCAGGACGCCGAGTTGCGCTCGAGCGGCGAAGGCGGGGCCACGGTGCGATACGTCGGCCACGCGCTGGAAGCGAACGACATGCGCCGGCACATCGAGGCCGGCAAGCAATGCATGCGCCTCGCCATGACCTGGGATGACCGAATCTCCTTCGTGCTGACGCCGTCGCTGACGATCAAGCGCGTCACGCCGCTCGACGTGATCAAGGAAGCGGCGGATCCCACCGCGCAGAACGACGACGAACGCTTCGACTCGGACGTCACGCTGATGACGGGTGAATTGGGGCGGATGTTGACCGATCTGGTCGATATCCTGGGTGGTGAGCGGCACGACGCGATTCATCAGGCGGCAGCAGCCTGAGTCTCGCCGGCTGTCAAGGATCATCGCCCTACGGCGGCGAGGCTTCGCGCTGACGCGACATGTCGAGCAGGAGCGTCGCCGCTCTGGCGCGGGTCGCGGCTGCGCGCTCGCGATCCGTAGGAGACCGGTGCAATCCCTGAACGCGGCCGCGATCGTCAAGGTCGCCAGGCAATTCGTATAAGACCACCGACCGTCTTCCCCGCTCTCCCCGGGAAATCCGCGCTGAACCGAAAAAAAACCACCCTCGCGGGTGGCTTCGGTGCGTTCGACCGGGCTTCGGTCGCATACGTCACGCGTGGGTGCGCCGGCTCGCCTCGGCATCGACGTCGCGCAGCGACTTGCCGCGCGTTTCCTTCGCGAGGCCCACGCAAACGATCGAGATCGCCGCCGCCGCGACCAGATACAGTGCGATCGGCGTCGACGAGTGATAGCGCTCGAGCAACGACAGCCCGATCAACGGCGCGAGCGAGCCGGCCATCAGCGGCGCGACCTGGTAGCACAGCGACAGCGCGGTATAGCGCACGTTGGTCGGGAACATTTCGGTCATCAGCGCCGAGTACGGCGAGTAGGTCATCGATTCGATGAACAGGCCGAGCACGATCGCGGCCATGATGATCCAGTCGTTGCCGGTGTCCATCATCGGGAACGCAACGAAGCCCCAGCCCGCGGTCAGCACCGCGCCGGTCAGATATACGGGCTTGCGGCCGACGATGTCCGACATGAGCCCCATCAGCGGGATGAAGAAGAAGTGAATCGCGTTGGCGGCGAACATCAGCTTCAGGATCCGCGTAGTATCGAAGCCGACGACCAGCTTCAGATAGGTCAGCGAGAACGTGACGACCATGTAGTACAGGATGTTCTCGGCAAAACGCGCGCCGATGCCGATCAGCACCTGCCGCCAGTGGTACTTCAGCACGTGGCCCACGCCGAGCTGCCTTTCCTGCTTTTGCGCGCGGCGCGCCTGCGCTTCCTTGAAGATCGGCGCATCGTCGACCTTGCGGCGAATCCAGAAACCGATCAGCACGACCACCGCCGAGAACCAGAACGCCGCGCGCCAGCCCCACGCAAGGAAGTCGGCCTCGGACAGCGAGCTCGACAGCACCAGCAGGATAATGGTCGCGACCAGGTTGCCGGCCGGCACGCCGGCTTGCGGCCAGCTGGCCCAGTAGCCGCGGCGGTTGTCCGGGCTGTGCTCGCTGACCAGCAGGATCGCGCCGCCCCACTCGCCGCCGAACGCGAAGCCCTGGATCAGGCGCAGCGACACCAGCAGCACCGGCGCCCAGTAGCCGATCGCATCGAAGGTCGGCAGGCAGCCCATCAGGAACGTCGTGATGCCGACCACGATCAGGCTGACCTGCAGCAGATACTTGCGGCCGAACTTGTCGCCGTAGTAGCCGAACACCAGCCCGCCGATCGGGCGCGCGGCGAACCCCACCGCATACAGCGCGAACGCCGCGAGCAGGCCGTCGATCGGGTTGCCCGTCTTCTTGAAGAAGTGCGTGCCGAACACCAGCGCCGAGGCCGTTCCATACAGGAAGAACTCGTACCACTCCGCCACCGATCCGACCATCGACGCCGCGACAACCCGCTTCAATTCCCGTTTCGACGCCGTGTCCTGCACGGCCGTCGCACCACCAGGCGAGACTGCCTCGCCGACCTGACTTGTCATCTCCGTATCTCCTCTCGTTGTCTTCCATTTCCCTTGACGGGCCGGTTCGCGGGTAAGCGCGCCGAAAGATTTTATACAATACACAATCCAAGCAATCTCAAAAATGCTTTCGGCGGAAATGCGACACGTCGGCGAGCCGCCGCCGGCCGTTCCGGGAGCCTGCGGGGGAACGGATTTCGGTCAGATGAAAGCGCGACGGGAACGGGCTTGCGCAACGCTGGTCGGGATTCGCGGGCATCAGGTGGTGGAGCCGGGACGCGCATCGCGCCGCCTTCGCCGGGATCGCCCACCATCCTCGCCGGAGGCCGTCGCGGCGCGGTTCGCCGCCCTCCCCGATGCCCCGAAACCAGGGGCTATGTCATGCCCTTTTTATTTTATATTGTATAAAATATGCGAACTGGCTAGAATGCCTTCGTCGATGGCTGACTTTCGGGCGAAACCGGAGGCAACGTTTCGGCACCGAGGCACGCAAGAGGTGGCCAGCCGCCATCCGGATCACGTGAAGCACCGACGAGACGGCGAGCGCGCGTACCGCCCAGGTTGTGCCAGCTATGGCAGTTGACCCTATCTGAATGTGAGGAAACGAGATGAGCGACAACATTTTTACCGGCACCATTCCGGCCCTGATGACGCCGTGCACCGCTGACCGTCAGCCGGATTTCGACGCGCTGGTAAAGAAGGGCAAGGAACTGGTGGCACTCGGCATGCGCGCGGTGGTGTACTGCGGCTCGATGGGCGATTGGCCGCTGCTGACCGAAGCGCAGCGCCAGGAAGGCGTCGCGCGCCTGGTCGAAGCCGGCGTCCCGACGATCGTCGGCACCGGCGCGGTGAACTCGAAGGAAGCCGTGTCGCACGCCGCGCATGCCGCGAAGGTTGGCGCGCACGGCCTGATGGTGATCCCGCGCGTGCTGTCGCGCGGCGCATCGCCGGCCGCACAGAAGGCTCACTTCGCCGCGATCCTGAACGCCGCGCCGAACCTGCCGGCCGTGATCTACAACAGCCCGTACTACGGCTTCGCGACCCGTGCCGACCTGTTCTTCGAACTGCGTCGCCAGCACCCGAACCTGATCGGCTTCAAGGAATTCGGTGGTGCGGCCGACATGCGTTACGCAGCCGAGAACATCACGTCGCAGGACGACAGCGTGACGCTGATGGCCGGCGTCGACACGCAAGTGTTCCACGGCTTCGTGAACTGCGGTGCCGCCGGCGCGATCACCGGCATCGGCAACGCGCTGCCGCGCGAAGTGCTCCAACTCGTCGACCTGTGCAAGAAGGCCGCGCAAGGCGATGCGGTGGCACGCGTCCGTGCGAAGGAACTGGAAGCGGCGCTGGCCGTGCTGTCCTCGTTCGACGAAGGCTGCGACCTGGTCCTGTTCTACAAGCACCTGATGGTGTTGAACGGCGACAAGGAATACACGCTGCACTTCAACGAAACCGATGCACTGAGCGACGCGCAACGCAACTACGCGGAAGCGCAGTACACGCTGTTCCGCAACTGGTACGCGAACTGGTCGAAGAGCATCGCGTAAGCGCGCTCGCACGATGCAGTGCAATATGCGGCCATGACACGGCTGCGTGATGGAAAGGGAAAGCCACGGATCACTCCGTGGCTTTTTTCTTGTCTACGCCCCGCCCTGAAGCAGCACGCCCGCACACGCTCGGCAGGCATCCGCCGCATCAGTGTTGCTGCACGGCCGCGCCGCTCGCGCGCTCCTGTTCCGTGAGTTCCGTGCGGCAGCGGCCGATCGCGTGCAACGCACCGGCCGCGACGAGCGCCGGTACCGCAAGCAGGCTGAACACATCGCCGAAGCGCCAGCCGAACCCCATCAGCATCGCGCCGGCGAACGCGCCGGCCACGCCGCCGATCCGTCCGATGCCAAGCATCCAGGCCACGCCCGTCGCGCGGCAACGCGTCGGATACAGGCTCGCCGCATAGGCCGACATCGACGTCACGGCGCTCGTCACCACGGTGCCGCACAGGAAGATCAGCGTGCCGAGCCACGCGGCATGCCCGATCGTGCGGCTCGCCACGAGCACCAGCAGCGCTGCGACGACATACGCAATCACGATCGTCCGGTTCGGATTGAAGCGATCCATCAGCCACCCGACACCGAGGTTGCCGAGCACGCCGCCCAGCGGGAACAGCGACGTCATCAGCGCGCCGCCTTCGGCGCTGAAGCCCGCATCGCGAAGCAGCGTCGGCATCCAGTTGGTCAGCAGGTAATAGATCAGCAGCCCCATGAAGTAGGCCGCCCACAGCATCAGCGTCCGCGAACGAAACTGCGCGGACAGCACCTGCGCGAGCGCGGACGCCCCGCCGGCCTGCGGGCGCGCGCCGGCGGCCACGAACGCACGGTCGTCGAAGCGCTCGTTCGGTGCGATCCGCGCGAGGATGCGCGCGATGCGCGCATGCGTGCCGGGTCGTGCCGCGAGATACTGCGCCGACTCGGGCAACAACATCACGAGCGCGACCGCCAGCGCGATCGGCCCGATGCCGCCAGCGGTCAGCACGCTTTGCCAGCCGAAGTGCGGAATCAGCCATGCCGACGTGATGCCGCCCACCGCGAGCCCGCACGAGAAGCCGCAGAACATCGCGTTGACGGCCACGCCGCGGATCCGGGCCGGCGCATATTCCGCCATCAGCGTGACGGCGTTCGGCATCGCCGCGCCGAGGCCGAGCCCGGTCAGGAAGCGAAAGGCGGTCAGCGCCTCGATCGACTGCGCGTGCGCGGACACCATGCTCCACGCGCCGAAGCACGCAACCGACAGCACGAGCACGGTCTTGCGGCCGAGCCGGTCGGCGCAGGGGCCGGCGGCGAGTGCGCCGATGCCGAGCCCGGCCAGCGCTGCGCTCATCACCGGGCCGAGCGCGCTGCGCGCGATGCCCCAGTCGTGGGTCAGCGCCGGCGCGATAAAGCCGATCGCGGCCGTGTCGTAGCCGTCGGCGGCCACGACCAGAAAGCACAGGATCAGGATCAGCCACTGGCAGGGGGAAAAGCGCTCGGCGTCGATGAACGACTGCACGTCGAGCGTACGCGGTTGGGTTTTCATCGTGTGTCTCCTTCGATCCGGTGCAAGACGGCGCTGATGCGCCGCACGCACGCGGACATCTCCATGTTCATGTTTCGTTGTAGGCCCGGCGTCCGGGTGACGTGCACAGGTCAGCCAGGCGGCGAATCCCCGGCGCCAATGCCGTCCGCGCAGCTCGTCATCATTGCCACTCTCTCCATGCGAATGGCGTCCATGTCGTATCGGGGTGTCGTCGTCATGGGCTCAGCGCGTCAGGTACGGGAGGCTCGGTAACTCGACGCGGCGGATGATGCGGCTCTCCTGCGCGACGATCAGATGGCCGGACGCCTGCAGGTACGCGGGCCAGTCCGGATCGGCATCGCGCGCGGTGCGCCGCGCGTCGTAATCGGCGATGCTGTCGTAGCCCCACAGGTGGACAACCTGGTTCAAAGCGCCGATGTCGCTCATGTAGAAGCCGACGGGCGCGCCGAGATACTTCACCTGGATCGGCATCGCGAGTCGGTCGAAGATCTCGATGAATTCCGCCATGCCGCGCGGGCGGATCGTATAGATGCGATGGTCGATGAATGCTTTCGCGGTAGTCATGGTGTGCTCCGGGTTCACGCGGTCGCGCGCGCGTCGGCGGGATGCGCCACGGCAGCGCCCGGTGTCGGTTCGGTGAGGCCGGTCAGGTCGACGAGCCCCGCGATATGGCGCGCGCTCAGATAGCCGAACGTCATGATCGGACCGAGCGTGATCCCTGCACCCGGGTAGTTTCCGCCCATGATGCTGGCGCGATCGTTGCCGACCGCGTACAGGCCGGCGATCGGCCGGTCGTCGGCTGCCAGCACCTGCCCGACCGCGTTGGTGCGGATTCCGTCGAAGGTGCCGAGATCGCCCATCACGACCTTCAGTGCGTAATACGGCCCGTCGCCGAGCGGTGCCACGCACGGATTCGGACGATGGTCCGCGTCGCCGAGATAGCGGTTGAACGACGTCGTGCCGCGGCCGAATTCGGGATCCTCGCCACGCGCGGCGTCGCGGTTGTAGCGCCGCACGGTTTCCTCCAGATTCGCCGCATCGATACCGGCCCGCTGCGCGAGTTCCGCCAACGTACGGCCCTGCACGAGATAGCCGTTGCGCAGCAGCGGCCCGAGCGGCACCGGTGCGGGCTTCGCAAAGCCGAGCCCGTATTTGCGGATCGTCGCGCGATCGCACACGAGCCACATCGCCGTCTCTGTCTCGTCGCGACATGCGGCGATCATCGCCGCACCGACGTCGTGGTAGGAATTCGATTCGTTCGCGAAACGCGTGCCGCGACGGGTCACGCCGATGACACCCGGCTTGTAGCGATCGAGGAGATGCGGAAACACCCCGAAACGGCCATCGCCGAGCGGCACGCGCGAAACGGGCATCCATGCGGCCGGTTGCGGATAGCGAATCTCCACGCGGCCGCCGGCCTGCTCGGCCAGCTTCGCGCCGTCGCCGGTGTTGCCGGCCGGCACGGGCGACACATGCACGCCGCCGCGCGCAACGTGTGGATACGCACGCGCGATTCGCGCGACGTCGTGCGAGAAGCCGCCGCTCGCCAGCACGACCGCACGGCGCGCGGTAATGCGATACGTCTCGCCATCCGCCCCGACCGTCGCGCCGGCGATTCGGCCTCCGTCGGTCACCAGTTCACGTGCGGGCGTGTTCGTCAGGATCGGGATCCCGAGGTCCAGCGCCGACTTCGCGAGTCGTGCAGCGAGCGCGTTGCCGCTCGTGATCTGCACGCCGCGCCGGTACAACGCGAGATCCTTCAGATGCGCGGCGAGCCGCTTCGTCACGTACCACGCGGACTTGAGCGAGCGCGTTGCGTTGAAGAAATGCTTCAGATCCGCATTCGACGAATTGAACATCATCCCGATAAACGTGATCGTCTTCAACGGCGGACGCAGGCGCTCGAGATCCTGCCCGAGCCGCCGCGCGTCGTACGGCGCGGCGACGACCGAGCGGCCGATGTCGACTCCGCCTGGCTGGTCCGGGTGATAGTCGGGATACAGCGTCGGGACGAATTTCACGTCCGTTTCGCGCTCGAAGAATTCGAGCATGCGCGGGCCGTGCTCGAGAAAGGCCTCGATTGCCGCGTCGTCACGGAACGCGCCCGTTTCGCCGCGCAAATACGTGCGTGCCGCCTCGCGCGTATCGCGCACGTCGTTTGCACTCGCGTGGCGATTGCCGGGGATCCACAGCACGCCGCCGGAAAACGCGGTCGTGCCGCCGAAGCACGCGTCCTTCTCGACGACGATCACGTCGAGGCCGGCCTTGCGCGCGGTAATCGCGGTGGACAGGCCGCCCGCTCCCGATCCGATCACGAGCAGATCGCACGTGACGTGCTTCGAACGATGCCGATCGTTCATCATGTCTTCCTCCATGGATGGAACAGCCGCGCCGCCACGCCGCTGAACGCGGCGTGTCTGCATCACGCGCGGCAATGTCGTTGAACTACCTTGCGCCGGCACCGGCCTCATAGCCAGGCCGCGGAACGAGATCCATCAGCATCGCGTCGAGTCCACCGTCGACCACCAGTTCCGCCCCGTTCACATACGCGGCGCGCGGGCTCGCGAGAAAGGCGACGACGTTCCCGATGTCGTCGGGGCGGCCGATGCGCCGGCTCGCGGTCATCGCGCTGCGTCGCGCCTGGATGTCGCCGCTCTGATAGAACGCTTCGGACAGCGGCGTGCGGATCATCCCCGGGCACACCGTATTGCTGCGGATGCCACGCGGCCCCCACTCCGCCGCCAGCTGCCGCGCGAGCATCGCGACCGCTGCCTTGCTCGCGCTGTATGCACCGCTATGTGTCTGCGGGTAGCGCGCCGCAATGGACGCGACATGCACCATCGAGCCCGAGCCGCGTGCCAGCATCGCGCGGCCGAACGCCTGCGAGCAGAGCATGTAGCCGGTGAGATTGACCTGCAGCATCGCGTTCCATGCGTCCAGGCTGATCGTCTCGATGCCGCCGGCACGCAACAGGCCGGCGTTGTTCACGAGTACGTCGACGGGACCGAAATCGCGCTCGACGCGTCCCGCGGCCTGGCTCACGCTCGCCGCGTCGCCAATGTCACATCCGATCGCGACGACATCGCCGCCTGCCGTCCGCAACCGCTCCGCGACGGCGATCGTCCTGTCCGCGTCACGGTCGAGCAACGCGACCCGCGCACCGGCTGCCACGAGCGCTTCGACAATCGATGTACCGATGCCGCCCGCCGCCCCCGTCACGACACACACCTGCCCGTCGAGACGAAGCCAGTCCGCCTGTCGGGTATCTGCTTGCGATATCATTAGGTTTCCTCTTTAAATAGGCTTGAAATGTCCGGATCGATCCGGCATACGCTGCCGGAACGTCGCGCGATGCGTCAGTTGCAAGCGCTACGTCGATGAGAAAAGTATAGAAGCGCGCATCGCGCGAAAACTGGACAAACGCCGCAAGCAACAGGACAATTTGTACACAGGAGGCCGCGCGGCATGAGGAGAATCCCTAACTACGATCTGTATGGCGAATCGGCTCGTCCGCCTTGGTACGACGCGTTCAACTTCGAATGGATACCGGAGCGCAGCCGGCCGAACGACTGGCATATCGCCGCGCACCGCCACGATGCGCTATTGCAGATTTTGTACATCCGCGGCGGGCACGGGCATGTCGTGATCGAGAGCGGGAAGCACACGTTCGCGCCGCCGTGCCTCGTGCTGCTGCCCGCGCAGACGGTCCATGCTTTCGAGTTCTCGCCGCAAATCGACGGCCTCGTGGTCACGGTCGTGCAGCACGCGCTGGAAAAGCTGGTCAAGACGGTCGCGCCGGGCGCGCTGTCGACCCTGCAACGTGCGGCGATGATTCCGGTCAAGGGGCCGGACGCGAGCGTGTCGATGCTGATGCCGCTGTTCGCGTTGCTCGAACAGGAATTCCGCAGCACGTCACGCGGCCGCGGCGCGGCCGGGATGGCGCTGCTCGTCGCGCTGGTCGTGCATGTCGCGCGCTTGAGCGATCTCGCGGCAGCGCCGTCGCATGCCGGCATCGACCGGCGCGGGACGCTGCTGCGACGTTTTCGCGAGCTGATCGACGCGCATTTTCGAGAGCATCGACCGGTGGAATTCTATGCGGAGCGGCTCGGCGTGACGGCCGCGCAGCTTGCGCGCGTCTGCCGCGAGGAGCTGGGGATTTCGACGACGGCGGTCGTCAACGCGCATCTGATTCGAGAAGCGCAACGCGAGCTGGTTTATTCGAATCTGAGCGTAAAGCAGATTGCGCACGAGATGGGCTTTGCGGACAGCGCGTACTTCAGCCGTTATTTCCGCAAGCAGACCAGCCAGACACCGGGCGAATTCAGGGAATCGGCCCATCGCGAGCTGATGCCCGGCCAGTCTTGAACCGGCCCGATTCAGCCGGTGGAGCCGGTCGCGACGCCGGGGTGTCGCGACCGGAACAGCCGACCCGCTAGCGGCACGTCAGACCGCGACGGCGCCGACGTAGTTTTCCGCCATCGCCATCGCCGCCGGGCGCGACGTCGTCACGTGCTCGAGCTCCGCGACCTGCAAACGCTGCTCGAACGGCGACGCGTCGTCGAGACGATGCATCATGCGCGTCATCCAGTACGAGAAGTGTTCGGCGCGCCAGATCCGGCGCAGCGCGGTTTCGCTGTATGCGTCGAGCAGATCGGTGCGGTCTTCGTCATAGAACGCCTGCAACGCGGACGTCAGGATGCGCACGTCGGACACCGCGAGATTAAGGCCCTTCGCGCCGGTCGGCGGCACGATATGCGCGGCATCGCCGGCGAGGAACAGCCGGCCGTGCTGCATCGTCGTCGACACGAAGCTGCGCATGCCGACGATGTTCTTCTGGAAGATCCGGCCTTCCACGATCCGCTGGCCGTCGGCGGAATCGACACGCGCATGCATCTCCGCCCAGATACGATCGTCGGACCAGTTGTCGACCGAATCCTTCGGGTCACACTGGAAATACATGCGCTGCACGTTCGGCGAACGCGTGCTCACGAGCGCGAAGCCGCGCTCGTGGCGCGCATAGATCAGTTCGTCCGACGACGGCGGCGCTTCGACGAGAATGCCGAACCAGCCAAACGGAAAGACCCGTTCGTAGTCCTGCCGCAATTCGGCTGGGATCATCGTACGCGACACGCCCTGCGAGCCGTCGCAGCCGATCACGAAATCGCAGTCGAGCGTCTGTTCGACACCGTCGTGCACGAAGCGGATCGACGGTGCATTGGTCTCGATGCCGGAAATCGTCGTCCCGGATACGTTGAAGTACGGCGCACCGCCGGCCGCGACACGCGCGGCCACGAGATCCTTGAGCACCTCGTGCTGCGCGTAGACGGTAATCGCCTTGCCGGTCAGTTCGGTGAGATCGATGCGGCGGCGCTTGCCTTCGAACGCGAGTTCGAAGCCGTGATGCAGCGCGCCTTCCGCTTTCATCCGGTCGCCGACGCCGGCTTCGGTCAACACGTCCATCGTGCCTTGTTCGAGCACGCCGGCGCGAATGGTGGACTCGATCTGTTCGCGACTGCGCGACTCCAGAACGACCGACTCGATGCCGCGCAGATGAAGAAGATGGGAAAGGAGCAGGCCCGCGGGCCCCGCGCCGATGATGCCGACTTGCGTACGCATGAATGTCTCCGGGTGGAATTGATTTTGCGCAAGTTTGGCGGCGGCACGCGCTATCCCGCAACGCGATATCCGGAATATGGACTATCTCGATAATAGATAAAGGCCGGATGCGCTTCACGCATCCGTGGCGTGCGCCCACTCGGTCAGGGTTTCACCGTCGCCAGGCGCGACTCCATCCCGTCGATCTTCGCGAGCAGGCCATTGGCGAGTTCCGTCACATGGCGCGGCATGTCGGGGATCGCCAGCAGCGCTTCGATCCGCCCGCGCCAGTAACTCGGACGACTCACACGCATCGCACACGGCATCGCCGCATCGCCGCTATCGGCATCGCTTTCCAGCAGCGCGACCATTCTCTCGATATGAGAGAGCTCGCGCTCCACATAGTCTCTCGTGAGCATCTGATCGATACCCCCCGCAACACTGCCCTGGCCTGTCGTCATCGCCGCGTCACCGCATGGTCTCTTCGGGGAACACGTCGTACTCGCTTCCCGTCACGGTACGCGCGCTCTGTGTCAGAACACCGCCGATCCGCGCAACGATTTAGTTCATATCATCGGATCATTCCCGCGCGGCCTTCGAAACGTCGCCGTTGTGCCGCGTCGGTTGCATCCGCACTGCGATCCTTCGTTGACGATCGTAGATGCTCCGCCTCGCGACGGCATCCCCAATATTGAGGATGCCTGCTGGAATCGATCGCACCGCATCCGCGCGATGCGGCACGTGCGGCAACCTGGGAATGGGGATATCCAAGGCACGCTCATGCGTGCGGAAATGGCCATCACGACCGACATCGGCAGCGGCACGCACGGCGTGCGCATTGGCACCATGCGCAGCAAGATCAAGGCGATCGTCGCAAGCACTGGCGTGAGAGGAAGCGCGGGTCCCGTCTCGCTGTGCGGCGACCGAACCCACTCAGCGGCGCCGGCCGCGCATGCCCTTGCCTGCCGGCGGTTCGCGCACTCGTCCGGTCCAGTTGCCGGACCACGCGGGCCGACGCGACTCAGGTTATGGCTTGCCGTGCAGCGACTCGACGATCCGGTACGCGGTCTTCACGCGATCCTCGATCGGGAAGCTGCGGTTCGCGAGCATCACGATCGCGATCTGCTTCGCGGGAACGAACGCGACATAGGCGCTGAAGCCGTTGGTCGACCCCGTCTTGTTGATCCACGTGTCCGCGCGCGGCGCGAGCGGCGGCTCGAGTTCGGTCGCGGGTGTCGCGTTGTGGAGCATCGGCGGCGCATTCCCCGCGAGCAGCGTCGGCAACGCGACCGGATACGGATACTGTTCCCAGATCAGGTCCTGCGTGAACGGGCCCGCACGGAAATAGCCGGTATGCGTGCGTTCGAGCGCGCGCTGCAGCCGCGGCGACGTTTCGACGAGCCCCATGTTCGCCTGCACGAAGCGCAGCAGGTCGGCCGCCGTCGTCCTGACGCCGTACGCAGGCTGCCACAGCATGCCGCCGGTCATCCGGATCGGCTTGCCGTCCTGCGTATAACCCTGCGCATAATCGGCCTGGCGTGCGGCGGGCACGTCGATGTAGGTATGCGTCATCCCGAGCGCGGGGAACAGCCGCTGTTCCATCAGCACTGTGAAGTCTTCGTGCATCGCCTTCGCGGTGAGAAAACCGAGCATTCCGATCGCGACGTTCGAGTACGTGCGACGCGTGCCCGGCGCGTATGCAGGCCGCCACGCGTCGAGATAACGCATCAGGTCCGCGTCGTCGCGGATGCTGTCCGGCACCTGCAGCGGCATTCCGCCGGGCGTATGCGTGCCGAGATTGAGCAGCGTGACGACGCCGAACGGCTTGCCCTGCAGCGCGGGGAGGTACTTGCCGGCCGGGTCCGAGAGCGACAGCTCGCCGCCTTCCTGCGCGTTCGCCGCAAGCGTCGCGGTCAGCGTCTTGCTGACGGAGCCGATCTCGAACAGCGTGTCGCCGGTCACCGGCTTGCCGGTTTGCGTCGACATCACGCCGTAGTCGAACACATAAGGGTTGCCGTCGATGACGACGCCGATCGCCATGCCGGGAATGGCAAACTGCTTCATCAGCGGCGCGACGTGGCGGGTCACGGTGTCGTGAATTTCGTCCTGCGTGGCAGCGGCCGCGCGGCCAGCCATGGCAGCGGCGCACGCGGCGACGAACAGGGTCGCGGCGATGCGGATCGCGTTGAATCGCATGATTGCGGTTCCTTCGATTTTATGATGGTTGCGTGAACAACAGGTCCGGCCGCGCCGCGCGAGGACCGTGGGCAGCCGGCCTGTCGAGCAGGACTATCGCCCGCCGGCCGCTTGCCAACAATCGATGAAATTTTGCGCGAGCCTAAAGAAAATCTTATGCGGCGCGTGAACCGGCCATGCGGACGTCAGTCCGGCAACCGGTCGAGAAATGCCAGCATCGCGGCGTTGAAGCGCGCCGGCCGCTGCAGCGGCGCGAAGTGGCTCACGTCCGGCAGGATCGTCAGCGTCGCGCCCGGAATCGTGTGTGCGAGATACGCTGCATGGTCGGGGCGGATGAATTCGTCGTGCTCGCCCTGCACGATCGCGACCGGCACGGCGATCGCCGCGAGGTCGGCCGCGCTGTAATCCGGTTGCGTGCGCATCATTTCGCTGACGGCCGCGACGAACGCATCGAACTCGCCCGGCGTCGCGGACAGCCGCACGTAGTCCTTGCGGTGCCGCGCGAAGCAGCGGTCGATCAGCGGGCCCGGCACCATCTCCTTTGCGCCGCCCGGATCCATGTTGCACGCAAAGAAGAACACGCCCGCCGCACGCTCCGGCGCGCGGGCAGCCAGCACGAGCGACACGCACGCGCCGTCGCTCCAGCCGACGAAGCGTGCGCGCCCGATGCGCAGCGCATCGAGCACCGCGAGCACGTCGGAGGCCATGCGTTCGTAGGAATAAGGGCGATCGTCGCGCGTGCTGCGACCGTGGCCGCGGCTGTCGATCACGATCGCCCGGTAGCCGGCCGCGAGCAATGCCGGCACCTGGTTACCCCAGTTGCCGCCGTGACCGAGGCCGCCGTGCAGCAGCACGACCGGCGCGCCATGGCCGAACGACGCGTGCCAGATGCGCGCGCCGTCGTGGTCCAGCCATCCTTCGGTGTCGGCCGCCGGCAGCGGCGTGCCGCCTTGCGCGTCGAAGCGGACGAGATCGTCGTCGGTGAATTCCGCATTCATCGTTCTGCCGTCCTTTCGAGGGAGACGAGCTTCGGATTGTAATGCGCGGGGTGGCGTGCCGCGACGCGTGCGCGCGCGGCGGGACGATGCGGCGCCGTGCCGTCAGGCCTGCGTCGACACCAGCCCGCCGGACGTCGAGCCGCCCGACTTCTGGATCGCCTGCGCGAGCTGCGCGATCGCCGTCGACAGCGCGGCGGAGATCGTACTGGCTTCCGCGCTCAGCGTCTGCTGCTCGATCGCCGCGGCCGGATCGTTCTTCGCGCGCTGCGCGGCGGCCGCCATTTGCTGCTGCACTTGCGCGAGCTGTTTCTGCAAGCGCTCGATGAGTTGCTTGAGCTGCCTGACTGCCGGATCCTCGGCCGAGGATCCCGACGCGCCCTGCGTCTGCCCCGCGCCGCCTGCCGGCGCGGCGCTGCCCGTCGACGACGACGCGGCACCGGTGCCGGACGGGTTGGCAGTCGCCTGACCGGTGGCAAGCGAAGTTTGAGCGGCGGAAGAAAGATCGATCTGCATCGTGTCGGTCCGTAATGAGTGTGCAACTCGGGTTGGTTGAACAGGGAATACCTTGCAACTTGTTTACGGTATTCGTCAGATAAAACTTTAGCCCCGACTTCCGAAGTGCCTTGAAGCGGCGGTTGCCAAGCGCGTACGGTCGATTGTCGCGAAGGGGCCAGATTAGCCGACCGTCGACGCTGGTAAAATCGCCCGCTGGCCTGCTGCCGCAGCACACCGGCTGCTTCCGGCAAGGCCTCGCGGGCTACCCCCGCGTTAGCGCCCGCCCCGTCGGGCCCGATACGCGATGCCCTCCGGCGCCGTCGATGCGCGAGCCCCGCGCCCGCATCGACATGACGACGCGCCGACTCCGGCACGCACGCCCTTCATCACGCATTTCGAGGAACTCACGATGGCCCGCATCGGCGCCTTCTGCCTGACCACGTGGCTCGCAGCCGCGATTCTCTATTTCGGCCAGCATTCGGTCGCGATGATTGCGCTTAGCGGCGTGGTCGTATTCGGCGGATTCGACCTGTTGCGTCCGTAACGGCGACGGCGCGTGCAGCGACGCGATTTGCCGCTGCGCTGAAAAATGCCGACCGGCGGGCCGTGACGCAGCGTAAGATGCTGGTCGGAATCGTCATCCTCGCGCAGTGCGAACACGGCAATCACCCACGAACGCCATCCGACCATGAAACAAGGCATTTTCGTCGCCACGCCCGCTTACGGTGGCATGTGCTATCTGCCCTACGTGAACGGGTTGCTGGAGCTTCAGCGTGCGTGCCTGAATGCCGGCCTCGCGTTCGAATACTTCTACGTGAGCGGCACTGCATTGTTGCATCAGCAACGAAACGTCGCGGTCGAGCGTTTCCTGCATAGCGGCCTGTCGCACATGATGTTCATCGATGCGGACATCGGCTTTCGCGGCAGCGACGTGATCCGGATGTTCGAACAGCAGCACGACGTGATGCTCGGGCTGTATCCGTCCAAGAGCATCAACTGGCCGGCGGTCGCCGAGGCCGCGCGCTCGGATCCGTCGGCACCGCCCGAACGGCTCGCCTTGTTCAGCTCCGATTACAGCCAGACCGTGTATGCGGTGGACGGTTCCGCGCCCCGGATCCAGCTCGATTCGGTTTCCGAAATCCACTCGGGCGGCGCCGGTCTGATGATGATCGCGCGCGGCGTGTTCGAGAAGATGGCGCAAGCTTTTCCCGAGACGAAGGTCCAGTTCCCGCCGAGCTATCAAAACCTGTCGCCGAATTCGACCACCATGTACGAGCATTTCGAATTCCTGAGGGAACCCGACGGCCGCTCGCTGTCGGAGGATCTGTCTTTCTGCAGGAAATGGCGGATGTGCGGAGGCAAGCTGTATGCGTGTTCGTGGTTCAAGACCGTCCACGTGGGCGTTCATCTTTATGAAGGCAACCTGCCGGCGTTGCTCGGTCAATGACCCGCGGGCGCGAACGGCTGGCGCTGCGCGACGCGTAGCGGCGCGAGCCGTCCGGCTTGCGGAAGGCGGCTGACCGTCGCCAGCGCCGCAGCGTCGAGCTGCGTGCGCAGCCCCGCATCCCGGACCGGCTCGATGCGCGCATCGACCAGCCCGTCAACGCTTCAACACATCACCGCGGCAACGTCCTCAACGACGACGGCCCGCCCGACAGCGCAATGCGCTTGCCCGTATCGCGCAGCTTGCCGCCTTCGACCGCATACAGCGCGAGCTGGCGCTCGACGTTGAACTGCACGATCACGTGCCGGCTATCGGCGGTAAACACGATGCCCTGCGCGGCTTCGCCGCCCGGCACTTCACTCGTCTGCACCGCACGACCGTCGCGGATCTCGAACAGCACCACCTTGCCGAGCTTGCGGCGGCCCGGGTTGTCGGCCGTCAGGTTCGAGCCGTCCATCGCCTGCACGGCGATCCACTTCCCGTTCGGCGAGATCGCGACGCCCTCCGGCAGCGACGGCACCGTCAGGTACTGGACCGTGCGGAACGGCGTGCGCGACACGTCGATCAACGCGACCGAATCCGCATCGCCCGCGAGCGTGCCCGTGTAGCCCGGCAGCCCCGCGAGGCCGACGTTGCTCACGACGGCCCAGCGATTGTCGCTCGACACGTCGATCGTATAGGGCGCGACGCCCGTGCTCAGTCGTGTGCCGCTGTCGGTCACCTTGCCGTCGTCGACGTTCAGCACCGCGACGCCCTGCTCGTCGCGCAGCGACACGAGCGCATGCTTGCCATCGTGCGTGAAGCTGATCCCCGCGAGCCGCTTCTTGCCGATCTTCAGGTTGCCGTCGAGCGTCACCTGCGTCCCGTCGATCCGCAGGATCGACACGCTGCCGTCGAGGTTCGCCACCAGCGCGAGCCGGCCCGATCGGTCGATCACGACCCCCTGCGGGTGCGTGCCGAGTTCGATACGCGTGATCGCCGGCGGCGACGCATCGAGGTCCACGACCTGCAGGAACGTGTCGTACACGAGCTGCTTCTCGTTCATGTCGTAGCGCGTCGGCGCGCCGACCAGCACGAGCTTTGCGCCCGGCGCGATCGCGACGGCCTGCGGCGGCCCCTGGATGCCGTTCTCGACATCGACCTGCAACGCGACCTTCGGCGGAAATACGCTCGCGTCGAGCAGCGTCAGCGTGTCGGCGGGCGGCGACGCGAGATAGGTATCGCGCCCTTCGACGCGCTGGTACTTGCCGTCGTTGCCGGACACGATCCAGTCGGCCGCGTGCGCGGCGACGGCAGTGGTGACGAGCGTCAGCGCGGCGAGCAGGCGGGCGCGACGAAGGCGAAAGAGATTCGAATGCATGGCGGTCGGTTCTCCGGATCGGTTGCGGACGCAATGATTCGCACGGCCCTGCTGCTCGACGGGCCGATGCAACCGCATGATGCACGAAAGCGCGCGAATCCGGCGTCTCGCGCCCGCCGCTCAAGAACGCGCCGGGCGGGTTGATGCGTCCAACGCTATGTCACATACCAATTAATTTGTGACAAAGTGTGCGAGAATTCCAAACCGACGCATTCGGTCGGCACACCGGCACACGCCGCGCAACGCACGGCATCGAGGAAAAGAATGGATCGGCAACTGCGCTGGGGTGACGCCAGCAGGATGGACAGTGTCAACGACGGGCGAAATGCAATCCTGCGCGCGACGCTCGACGCGATGATCGAGCACGGGATCGACCGTCTGTCGATCGACGACGTCGCACGTCGCGCGAACATTTCTCGACGCACGCTGTACCGCTATTTCGGCACGAAGAAGGAACTGATCCAGGGCGTGATCGGCGTCGAGAATGCCGCTTTCTTCGACGAGATGCAGCGCGCGCTCACCGGCTTCGAGCACGACTTCGAGGCCTATTGCGCGGAAAGCGTGTGCTTCGCGGTGCGCTACCGCGATCGTCATCACGGCGGCTTTCACCACAACTATCTCGCCACGAGCGTCTCGACGGAAGTGTTCGGCTACATCGTCGAGAACGTCGCGCCGATGTGGCAACGCGTGCTGGAACAGCCGTACCGCGAATACGCTGCCCTGCACGGCGCGCAGGTGCCCGCACTTGACGACGTCATCGCGCTGATCAGCCGCATCGCGCTGGCGTACTCCCTGATTCCGGCTGACGAGCAGGCAATGCGCGCGCAGATGCGCATCCTGTGGACGTTCCGGCGCGAGCCGGCCGGCAAGCCGGTCGCGGCCAGGATGAAGGCGGCGCGCTGAACGGCAGCGCGCGCGATGTCGCGCAACCCGGTCGATGCCATCCGATACCGGCCACGAACCTTTCAACTCACACTGGATTTCTCCATGACGACTTGCGGAGCTTCCGTCTCCGGCCGAACACTCGATCGCGCCGACCTGCTGCTTCTCGTCGAAGGCTCGCCCGCGCCGATTCGTCTCGAAGACTGCGACCTCGAAGGCGCGGACCTGTCGCGGCTCGATTTGCGCGGCGTGCGGTTCGAGCGCTGCGCGCTCGCGGAAGCGTCGTTCGTCGGCGCGACGCTCGCGCAGACCGCGTGGATTCGCTGCCGCGCGCGCCAGGCGAGCTTCGCGTCGGCCGATATCGAGGACGCGCAGTTTCAGTCCTGCGATCTCAACAACACGAGCTGGCGCCGCAGCAAGCTCGGCTCCGCACGCTTCGACGAATGCAGGCTCACCGGCGCCGACTTCGAGGAATGCAAGTCGCTCGGCATCGAATTCTCGAACACGCTGCTGGTCGGCGCGAGCCTGCGCCGTTTCTCGTTCCGGAAGACGCGCCTCGTGGCGCTCGACTTCTCGGATGCCGATCTCGCCGGCACGGACTTTCGCGACGCCGTGTTCGAAGGCGGCAGCCTGCGCAACGCGCATCTGAACGACGTCCGGTTCGATGGAGCCGACCTGCGCGACGTGGAGCTCGGCGGCACGCCGAAGCTGCTCGCGTCGGGCGTGCTGCGCGGCGCGACCATCTCGTATGACCAGGCCGCGATGCTGATCGAGAATCTGGGGATCCGGGTCGCTTGACGACTGCACACGCATTTCTTCGCGTCGCGGTCGATATTCGCGACTTCGCTCGCGAGCCGCGCATGCGGCAAATGCCGCCCGGCAATCTGTCGAATATTCTCATCACGTCAGCGGCATTCCGACCGGCGCATGTCACGCATGCCCCGTGCGCTCATATTCGCCGACCGGACCCATCGGCACTCGAATGACTAGGGAAAATCCTGAGACATCCTTCGTGAAGCCCGCGATCGCGCGCGATCCGTCGGTCTATCCGGCCGACGAGGTACTGAGCAAGATGACGCTGCTCAAGCCGATGCCGCCCGAGATTCGCCGGCTCCAGAACCGGTTGTGGGCGCAACTGAAGACCGGGCGCTGACGGGGCAGCTCGCGTCGGGCAACGGCGCGACGGCCACGGCCACTATCCCTGCGCCCGCTCCGCATACGGCAACGCCGCAGCAAATGTTGCGTCGATGAACCGGATCACGTCGTCGAGCGACGACGTGCACGTCGCGCCCGCGGCGCGTTCCCGAAACTCGCCGTCCGGCCCGAGGCAGATGAGCGGCTTGCGCCAGCGCTGCGCGAGCGCGATCTCCTCGGCCGTCCCGTGCCCGCCGGGCAGCGCGACGATCAGGTCGCTGCTCAGCACGTTCACGTAGTTCCGGTTGATGGTGTGCGGATCGGCGCCCGGTTCGCGGCGCGGCAGCGGCGTGAGGATCGGGATCTCGACGAACGGATGCGGATAGCCGTCGAGCGGCACGAAGCCCGCGTGCGGATCGGGCTGCGTCGGCACGATGCCGATCGACCGGCCGGCCCGCCCCGGCACGCCGACGAATGCGCGCGCGACCGCCAGCATCACGCCCTGGCCGCCACCCGTCAGCAGGTTGAAGCCGGCCTGCGCGAGCCATGCGCCGAGCGGCTCGGAAAACGCGAGCCATGGTTCCTTGCCCGAGCCCATCACGCCGATCGTTCGGTTGTTGCGTTGCATCGTGAATTCCGGTGATGAAATTGAATTGAACCGTGCCGAGGCGCCGGGTCGCGAAACCCGGCGCGCGCCGCGCAGCATCATTCGAGTTCGACGCCCTTGAGTTCCGGGATCAGGAACAGCGTCGCGACCATGTCGAGCACGTAGAGGCCGGCGAGCAGCGCGATCGCCGTCTGGTACGAGTAGTTCGCGGCCAGCGCGCCAACCGCCACCGGCCCGAAGCCGCCGACCGCGCGGCCGATGTTCCACAGCACGTTCTGCGCGGTCGCGCGCGCGGCGGTCGGATAGCCTTCGGACATCAGCGTGCCGTAGCCGCCGACCATCCCGTTGACGAACATCCCCATCAGCGCGCCGGCCCACAGCATCGCCGTCGGATCCGACAGCCGCGCATACACGATGACCGTCACGACCGAACCGAGCTGGTACAGCAGGAACGTCGGCTTGCGGCCGATGCGATCGGCGAGCTGCCCGAACACCCAGACGCCGATCATCATCCCGACGACGGTCGCCGCCGTCCATAACCCCGACTTCGTCAGCGAGAAGCCCATCTGCTTCGACAGAAAGGTCGGCAGCCAGATCATGATCCCGTAGTAGCCGAAGTTCTGGACCGAGCACAGGATCACGATGCCGAGACTCGTGCGCGCGGTGCGGGCGTCGGCGACGAGCATCCGGAACGCGTTGGCGCGCGGCCGCGTCACGCGCTGCACGAAGACTTCCGGTTCGTGCAGCCGGTTGCGCAGCATCCACGCGAGTAGCGCGGGCAGCACGCCGACCACGAACATCCCGCGCCAGCCGACATGGAGCAGCAGCATCGGCGTCAGCAGCGCGGCGAGCAGCACGCCGGCCTGCCAGCCGAGCGCGACGTAGCACGAGACGCGTGCCCGCTTGCTCGCCGGCCACGCTTCGGCCGCGAGCGCCATGCCGATTCCGAACTCGCCGCCGAGGCCGATGCCCGCGATGGTCCGATACACGAGCAGATCCCGGAAACCCTGAGCGAACGCGCACAGGCCGGTGAAGACCGCGAACAGCATGATCGTCCAGGTCAGTACGCGCACGCGGCCGTAACGATCGCTCAGGGCACCGAACAGAATGCCACCAGCGACGGCGCCGATCAGCGTCCACGTGACGAGCGCGCCGCCCTGCCCGGGCGTCAGCTGCAATGCCGCCGTGATCGCCGGCAGCATGAAGCCGAGGATCAGCAGGTCAAAGCCGTCCATCGCATAGCCGATCGCCGAACCGGCCAGCGCCTTCCACGCGTATGCCCCGACCTGCTCGTCGCGCGGCGCCGCCGGATCGCCAAGCGCCGAAGATTTCATGTTTGCTGCCATGGTGTCCTGCCGGAAATGTCCGGGCGACATTCTAAAGCCTGTTCCCGCGCATGACGGGCGCCGGACGCACACGCGGAAAGCGCCGCGCGGCCCGCTTCCGGGAATGGAAGCAGGCAGCGCATGAAATGAATCTGAAAGATATTGAAGCCGGCGATCCCGCAGTCAGGCGGGACACCAAAAGAACGCGATGAAGCGGGTGTTGCGAGGCCGACGTCGCCTCCGGCGCGGGTCGAACGACACCGGAGCGGTGCCGGTGCGGTGCAGCCTCAACCCTGATCGTCGCCGGGCCACCAGGTTTTGGCTTCGCGATCGACGAGCAGCGTATCGAGATCCTTGCCTTCGAGCCATTTGGGTCGCGGGCCACGGCCCGACCACGAGCGGCCGGTCGTCGGATCGTAATACTTGGCAGGCGCCTTGCGTTTTCGCTGGACGATGTAGCCGAGGGCGCTCAGCACTTCCTGCTGCGAGATGCCCAACAACTCGACCTGCTCCTTGAATGCCGCGAGCGCGGCTTGCTTCTCCTTCTGCTTGGCTTCCGACAGCTTGATATTCAGGTCCCGAAGTTGCGCTTCGAGATCCCGCAGAGCCTGGGTCATGTATTCATCCTCTTTGGGCATGTTTTTATTCAAAAAACCTCCGATGGCCGAACCTATCACGAAGTTCCGCCAATCGGTGTTGCGATATGTGACTCGTTGGCCTGGACCTGTAAGATTTTCGAAGTGTGCCGAACGCCACGCCGTCGTCGAAAACCGCACGGGATCGGCACGCAACACATGACGCGCCGCGTCCAAGCGCGCGGCGAGCCATCGGTGGCGACCTCCTCGCCACCTGGCGCCGCACCCGGGCACAGGCGCGGCATGGCGCGAATGATAGCAGTGCGCATCCGTCATGTTCGAGGACTTTTGCGGTCCGGCGCACACTTGCCTGCGCCAGCCGGCGAGCGTCGACGCCGGTGCGGCGGTTTGCGTGCCGAAGCTGCACGCGCGCGTGTAGTGGATGCAGCGGAGAGCCGCTGCCGTGCGCATCGACTCGCTAGCGGTCGGACAGCCAGTCGAGCGCGAGACACGGGTACCCGCCGCGCGATCGGTTCGCTGAACGCGATCGGCGACACACCGACGTCGGCCATGTCATTCAGCATCGTCGCCCGGGTTGCATTGTCGGCGCGGACCGAAGACGGTCGCACGCGGTTCGCAGTCTTGTGAATCCGGCTGCGGAAAATCCGTGCTCGTCGAGTCGCAGCGCATGGAACGTGTCGACATCGATATGGATGACGTAACGTTCCACTTCTCCGGGCGACGCGGCAAGAAAGCTGTCGGCCTCGCCCGGAGCGGGCACGCGCGAGGTCGCGCGCGCGATCGCATCCGAGACGAAGACACGTCACGATGGGTCCTCTCTTGCTCTCGTGATTTTTCGAATGCGTCAGGGCGTCGGCGAACCGGACACACCGCCACGCGGCCCTGACGCTTCCCGCCAAACGGGAATGTTGCGCGGTGGCGAGTCTTGCTTTGCACCGGCGATGAGCGGCCGCTGCCACGCGTCGCGGCATCGCGGTGCGACGCCACACCATGCAACCCGACGCGCTTACGGCAGCCGCGGCGCGTCGCGCAGCACGGCTTGCAGCCCTGTCGCGAACGGCGTCGCATGATCGATCCCGAGTGCGCGCACGCGCGATGCATCCAGGTGGCAATCGTACGGACGCGGCGTCGCATCGGCCGGCGTGTCGATCGGCGCGAGCGCCGCGTCGACGCCGAGCGCGGCCGCGATCCGCTGCGCGATGTCGTACTTCGTCATCGGCTCCTCGCCCGACCAATGACGGATGCCCGTGACGGGCGAGCCCGCGAGATGGCGCAGCGTCAGGTCGCGGATGACCGCCGCGACGTCGGGCGTGTAGGTCGGATAGCGGATCGCCCATGCGTCCATCCCGACTGCGTCCGCGCCCGGTCGCGCGGACGCGACGATCGCCGGCACGAGGCTCGTGACGGCCGACTCGCGCCAGTCGACAATCGGGCCGTAGAGCAACGGCAGCCGCAGCACGCAGGCAAGCGGCGACGCGGCGAGCAATGCGGCCTCGCCTTCCAGCTTGGTACGGCCGTAGATGTTCAGCGGGTTCGGCGCGGCGTCTTCGCGGTACGGCGCAGCCTTGCCGTCAAATACGTAGTCGGTGGAGATGCCGAGCGCCCACGCGCCGTAGTACGCCGCGAGCGCGCCGATGCGGGCCAGTGCGTCGACGTTGATCGCACGCGCGGCCGCGGGGTCGCGTTCACAGACGTCCGGGCGACGTTCGGCAGCACAGATGATCACGGCGGCCGGGCGACGGGTTGCAAAGAGGTGTTCGAGCGCCGGCTGATCGAGCGCGTCGAGCCGGACGACGTTTTCCGGCGGCAAAGCGAGCCGCCGTGCGCCCGCGGTGTCCGGATTGCGGATCGTTCCGATCGGCGTCAGCGACGATTCGCGGGACAGCGATGCGGCAACCGCGCGGCCGAGCAGGCCGGACGCGCCGATGAGGAGGATGGTCGGATGCGACACGGTAGCCAACGATGAAAGGGGATGAGGGCCCCCAATCTATACGAGAACATGCGGCCGATGTCGATTTCGATCGCACGTCGACGACGTGTGATCGATGAAAACAAGGCCCGGTGCGCGATTGCGCGCACCGGGCCCGTCGTGCGGCACGAAGTCTCGCGCCCGCTTACTTCCGGTCGAACGAATAGCGCCCCGGCCCGCTCACCGCGAGCAACAGCAGGCCGCCGATGATGCTGATGTTCTTGTAGAAGTTGATCATCGCGAGGTACTGGTCCATGCCCTGCAGCGCCCAGTAGCGATGCCCGATCAACGCGGTCGCGAGCGTATAGACCGCGAACACCAGCGCGAGCGGACGCGTATAGAACCCGACCGCGATCAGCGCGCCGCCGACCAGCTCGACCGCCACCGCGATCACCGCCGACAGCTCGGGCGACGGTGCGCCCGTCGATGCCATGTACGCGACCGTGCCCGAGAAGCCGTTCAGCTTCTGCCAGCCGAACAGCACGAACAGGATCATCATCAGCACGCGAGCCGCCAGCAGCAGCTCGTCCTTCTTCGACTCCAGCGAAACGTAACGCATAGCAATCACCTTGAATTGACGGTTTGACGCATTCGGTGCCGATGGCCGCCGCAACGGCGAACCCACGGATCGGCAACGAACCCGCCTCGCACGATCGAACTGCGGGCCGGCCGGCCCGCTGCCGAAGAATCCGTCCGGTCGCGCCGTCATGGCGCGCTGCGGTGCGGTTCTGGCGAAGCACGGGTGCAGTCTACTGTCTCACCGGAAATCATCAATCCGCCGAAACAAGATTGGCTGTCGCTATGTAGTGGACAATTGTCACGTAACAAACACATTATTGCGGCCGGGCACATCGGCCGGCGCGCCAGGCTGCCGGATCACATCAAATCGACCGGCAGCGTCTTGTCGAGATTGTCGTGCCATGCGCGAATGGTCTTCGGCACGGTCTTTTTCCACGCCGGCACGCTGGTGTAATAGCGCATCCGCACCTTGTCTTGCGCATCGAACACGAGCAGACCGATCCACAGATCGGTGCCCCGGCGCATCACGATCGCGGCGTTCGTCGTCGCGATGCCGCGTACCCAGTACGACTTCACGCCGGCATTCAGGCCGTCGAGATCCTGTTCGTCCGCGCTGGAATTGACCGTGTCGACGAGCGTCTGATAATCGGCGCCGAGCAGCTTGTGCGCGATCGCGTTCTCCCGCGCATCGGCCAGCACCTTCAGGGTCACGAGATCCGGCGCCTGACTCGCCTGCGCCTTCGACGCCGTCACGTAGTCGCCCGAATACACAACGCCCGCACCGGCGCCGCAATCGGCATCGCCGCCCTGCTGCGCGACCTGCACGCGCCCGCCCTTGCGGCTGAAATCGAGCCGGCATCGATCCTGGCGAAACGTGCCGCTGTCGCCGTGCAGTTCGATATCGCCGCTGAGACCGCCGGTATTCGCGCCGTTGTTGCCGCCCAATTCGAAGTGAAGACGCGGTGCCGTGCCGGTGAACGTCAGCACGCCGCCGAACGACGGGTTCGCGCTGTCGCGATACCACGTCTGCTGCCACCGATCGGGGGCAAGCGGTGTGCCGTTCAGGCTCGCGAGCCGCTCGCGATAGCGCTCGCCGAGGCACGGCGCATCGTTGCCGCAGCGATCGCGCTGCTTGAGCCATTTCAGCTGCGCGGCCTTCAGCGCGGCCGTATCGCCGCCTTTCGTGAGCACCCTCTTCCACGCAGCCGCCAGTTCGCCGTCGAGCGACGACAGCCCGGCGTCCGCACAGATGGCCTTCTCGGTCGGCGAAGCGGCTTTCGCGCAATCGAAGCCGGCGGCATGCGCGGCCATCGGCGAGATCGTGAGCACTGCCAACATCATGACGGATCGCAGATTCGCGCGCCGCGCATGCCGGCGGTGAAGCGTGGCTTGCCCTCGCTCGCCCGCGCGAGCATTCGATCGATTCTTCATTGTCATTGGACTGGACTCGTCGTGAATGGCGGTGAGTAGAAGCTACGTGCTCGATGCGATTCGCGGTAAAAACACCCGGCCCGGCATGCACTGCCGGCCGTCGCCCCCGGCGAAGCCTAACGCGAATGCGCGCCGCCGATCAATCGTCGCGCGGCACCGCGCGCGAGCGAATGGAAAACCATCCGAAACCGGCACACGAGCGCCGAAACGAGACCATCACCGCGCTCGACGCACGGGCCCGCATGGCGGCCGCCGACGAGCTCACGCCACTCGCCATGCCGCTCGACGAAAGCCGTCGCGACTTCCACCGCGCGCGCAACGTCTCCTTCGTCGGGTCAAAAAAACGCCATCCAACGCATACCGCGCGCCCGCTACCCGCGCCCGCCCAACCGCTCCGCCAGAAACCCGATGAACGTGCGCAGCGTGACGAACCCTTCCCGGTGTTGTGGAAACACCGCGTTCAGCGTGATCGGCGACGGCGCATACGCGTCGAGCACCGGCACGAGCGCGCCGCTGTCGAGCGCCGCGCCGACGATGAAATGCGGCAGCAGCGCGATGCCGAGCCCCGCGATCGCCGCGTCGCGCACGACTTCGCCGTTGTTCGCGACGAGCGGCCCCTGCACGTCGAACGTGCGCGCCGCGCCGTCGACCCGGAATTCCCAGCCGACGCGCCGCTCGCGTCCATACATCAGACATGTGTGGCCGGCGAGGTCGGCCGGCGTCGCGGGCGTGCCCTGCCGCTTCAGGTAAGCGGGGCTCGCGCACGCGATCATCTCCCACGCGCCGAGCGGGCGCGCGATCAGCGTCGAATCCTCGAGCGCGCCGATCCGCAGCACGAGATCGAAGCCCTCGCCGATCAGGTCGACACGCCGGTCGGTCAGGTCGACGTTGAGCCGCACGGCCGGATGCGCGGACAGGAATTCGGCGATCAGCGGCGACACGTGCGTGATCCCGAACGACAGCGGCGCGCTGATCTTCAGCGAGCCGTGCAACTCGGTGCTGCGCACCGACATCGCCTGCTCGGCGTCGGCGACCTCGGCGAGGATCCGCTGCGCGCGCGCATAGAACTCCTGCCCCGATTCCGTGACCGCGAGATTGCGCGTATTGCGATGCAGCAAGCGCACGCCGAGCGCTGCCTCGAGCGCCATCGTGCGCCGGCTCACGAACTGCTTGGACAGCATGAGTTGATCGGCCGCCGCCGTGAAGCTGCCCGCATCGACAGTCGCAACGAAGATCCTCAGGTCGTTGAGTTCCATATTGTCCACTCCAAAGTGACAGTCATTATCTCTACAGCCATTTATTTGTCAAATCGATTGACCTAAGATTCATCTCAACGAACGGCCGGCCCCACTTCCGAGGTCCGGCGACATCCAGGAAAAAATCATGATCGAGACTCGTGCAGCAAACCAACGTGGCCGTGCCGAGCATGGCTGGCTCAGCTCCCGTCACACGTTTTCTTTCGCGAATTACTACGATCCGAAGCAAGTCGGCTTCTCCGACCTGCTGGTGATCAACGACGACCGCGTCGCGCCGGGCCGCGGCTTCGGCACGCACCCGCACCGCGACATGGAAATCCTGTCGTACGTGCTCGATGGCGCGCTGGAGCACAAGGATTCGATGGGCACCGGGTCGGTGATCGTGCCGGGCGATGTCCAGCTGATGAGCGCGGGTACCGGCGTGCGTCACAGCGAGTTCAACCACTCGCACGAGACGCCCGTCCACTTCCTGCAGATCTGGGTCGGGCCGGCCGAGAAAGGTGCCGAGCCGCGCTATCAGCAGACGAACGTCGCGGCAGAGGACAAGCGCGGCAAGCTCACGCCGATCGTGTCGCCCGACGGTAACGGCGGTTCGCTGAAGATCCGCCAGGACACGCGCATCTACGCGGGCCTGTTCGACGGTGACGAACGCGCAACGCTCGAACTCGCACCGGACCGCTTCGCCTACGTGCATGTCGCACGCGGCAGCGTGACGGTCAACGGCGTGACGCTCGGCGAAGGCGACGGCGCACGTATCCGCGACGAGCAGGTGCTGACGTTCGCGGACGGCAAGGATGCCGAAGTGCTGGTATTCGACCTGCGTCCGGTCGAAGTGACGGCCGAGTGGGCATGACGCCCGTTCGGAACATCGGGCCCCGCTGAACGCGGGGCCTTCTTAATCGGAGATTCGCAACATGGCCAAGGTACTCGTTCTCTACTACTCGTCCTACGGGCACATCGAAACGATGGCGCAGCACGTCGCGGAAGGCGCGAAATCGGTGCCCGGCGTCGAGGTCACGCTCAAGCGCGTGCCTGAAACCATTCCCGTCGACCAGGCGAAGGCGATCGGCGTCAAGGTCGACCAGGCCGCGCCCGTCGCCACCGTGGACGAACTCACGGGCTACGACGCGATCATCTTCGGCACGCCGACCCGCTTCGGCAACATGGCCGGCCAGATGCGCACGTTCCTCGACCAGACCGGCGGCCTGTGGATGAAGGGTGCGCTCGTCGGCAAGATCGGCAGCGTGTTCGCATCGACCGGCACGCAGCACGGCGGCCAGGAAACGACCATCACGTCGTTCCACACGACGCTGCTGCACCACGGGATGGTGATCGTGGGCGTGCCCTATGCGTGCAGCGGGCTCGTCAACATGAACGAAATCACAGGCGGCACGCCGTACGGCGCGACCACGCTCGCGGGCGCGGACGGCAGCCGCCAGCCGAGCGCGAACGAACTCGACATCGCGCGCTACCAGGGCAAGCACGTCGCGGAACTCGCCGCGAAACTCGCGTCGTAACGCGGGTGCCGTCCGTCCCGGAAAACCCCGGGACCACGGCGCGCACGAAAACGAACGGCGCCGGTCGACCCGGCGCCGTTTTCCGTCGCGCGAACGCCGGCCGTTACTGGCCCGATGCCGGCGCGGCAGGAGCAGCGGGCGCCGCCTTCGTCGCGGGCGCCTTCTCGACCGCGTTCTGCGGATAGTTGCTCTGATCGTTGGTCAGCCGGTAGCCGGTGCCCGTGCCGATCGCCTTCAGGTCCTTCGCGTGGCGCGCGCGGGCCGCCTTGCGGGCTGCCTTCTTCTGCGCCTTGTCGAGCTGCTTCTGCGTCGGTGCGGACGCCGGATCCTGCGCGTATGCCGCCGGCGCGGCGGTCAACAGCAGACCGAACGACGCCGTTACTGCCACTGCCACCGAAACCACGCGAGACTTCGTCATGGCCGGATCTCCTTGTCGATTGTCGGTTGTGGGTCGAACGCCGGCACGCACGCGACGGACGTCGGCGTGCGACCACGGCGCCGATGCAACGTTAGCCGATCGCTGCGCAAATGTCCGTGCCGGTTCCTGAATTCTCCTGATAACGGCAACGATACATGCGCGGCAGGCGCCCGGCCAGACGGCGCGGCGCACGTGCCATCAGGGAAACCGATAGCATCGCGCGCGGCCAGCACCAGCCGCCGCTCAGATCCAGCGCGACAGCACCGGCAGCAGGATCGGCACGACGAATGCGGTCAGCACGCCGTTCAGCCCCATCCCGAGGCCCGCGAACGCGCCGGCCTCCTCGCTGACCTGGAACGCGCGCGCGGTGCCGATCCCGTGCGACGCGACGCCGAGCGCGAAACCGCGCACCGCCGGCTCCTCGATGCGCAGCGCGTTCAGGATCGCGCGGGCGCACACGGCGCCGAAAATTCCGGTCGAGATCACCAGCACGGCGGTCAGCGACGGAATCCCGCCGATTTCCTGCGCGACGGCCATCGCGATCGGCGTGGTCGCGGATTTCGGCGCAAGCGACGCGATCGTCTGGTGCGACGCGCCAAACAGCGCGGCGATGCCGACCGCCGACACGATCGCGGTCAGCGAGCCCGCCAGCAGCCCGACGAGCAGCGGCACCGCGCTGCGCCGCAGCTTCGCCCACTGGCGATACAGCGGCAGCGCCAGCGCAACGGTCGCCGGGCCGAGCAGGAAGTGGACGAACTGGGCGCCCTCGAAATACGTCGGATACGGCGTGTGCGTGATCGTCAGCAGCACGACGAGCAGCGCGACCGCGATCAGCACCGGGTTCGCGAGCGGGTTGAAGCGCGCGCGTGCATAGACGGCCTGTGCGAACAGATACGCGACCAGCGTGATGGTCAGGCCCAGCAGCGGGCTCGCGGCGAGATACACCCAGATCGCGCCGAGTTTCGGGAAGGCCGTCATTGCGTGCCCTCCGCAGTACCGCCCGTGCGGCGCTGGCGCCGCAGCAGCGCACGCGTGACGAGCGCCGTCACCGCGATCGCGAGCGTCGTGCTCACCGCCAGCGCGACGACGACCGCAACCGCGTCGCCGCGCACGCGGTCGGCCGACACCATGATGCCGACGCCGGCCGGCACGAACAGCAGCGACAGATGGCGCAGCAGCTCGAGCGCGGTCGGCTCGATCGCGTCGGCGACCTGCGGGCGCAGCATCACGAAGCCGAACAGCAGCAACATGCCGATCACCGGGCCCGGCACCGGCAGGCCGAACAGATAGGACACCCCTTCCCCGAGACACTGGAAGGTCAGCAAGACCGCGAACGCCTGCAGCATGAACCGCTCTCCCGAAGGTGGTCGCGATACCGGGCGGCCGCGCGACCGATTTGCCGGCGGCGTGCCGCGCCGACGTGGACGATACGCGCGATCGTATCAACAATGCTCGCAACCAGCCGCGACGGTGCGATCGCACGATCCCGCTTCGACCGTTTCAATCTGGTTGGATCAGGCAAGAGATCGGGCGGAACCGGGCAAGACGAAGGAGCGATAGCGCCGGTCCGGACGCCCGTGGTGCCGCCTTTCACCGCGTCCGTCGACCGCATGCAAAAACGGCGGGCATGAGCCCGCCGTTTCGTCGTTCGCATTCAAACGCATTCGAATGCCACCCGCCGCGTTACTTCAGCCGCGTCGCGATTTCATTCGCGAGCGCCTTCGTCGCGGCCTTCGTCGGTGCATCCGCTGCCAGCGCGTTCAACAGACCGAAATCATGGATCGTGCCGTCGTAACGCGTGGTCGTCGCATCGACACCGGCCACATCGAGCTTGCGACCGTACGCTTCGCCTTCGTCGCGCAGCACGTCGAACTGCGCGACCTGGATCAGCGCGGGCGGCAGGCCCTTCAACTGCGCGGTGCTCGCGCGCAGCGGCGACGCGTAGATGTCGTTGCGTTGCGCTTCGTTCTTCGTGTAGGCGTCCCAGAACCACTTCATCATCGGCCGCGTCAGGAAGTGACCCTGCTGATACGCGTTGTATGAGCCCGTATTGAAGTTGTGGTCCGTGACGGGCCACATCAGGCCCTGGAAGCGGATCGCGGGGCCGCCCTTGTCCTTCGCCATCAGCGACACCACGGCCGCCATGTTCCCGCCGACGCTGTTGCCGACCACCGCGAGGCGGCTGCCGTCGACACCGATCTCCGCGCCGTGCGCGGCCACCCACTTCGTCGCCGCGTACGCCTGATTGATCGCGACCGGGTAATGCGCTTCCGGCGACGGCGTGTAGTTCACGAACACCGCGACGGCGCCCGATTGCACGACGAGATCGCGCACGAGGCGTTCATGCGTCGGGAAGTCGCCGAGAATCCAGCCGCCGCCGTGGAAGAACATGAACACCGGCAGCGTGCCCGTCGCGCCCTGCGGGCGAACGATCGTGATCGGCACCGACAAGCCGTCCTGCTCGATCGTGCGGTTCGACACGTCGACGCCTGACAGGTCGACCTTCGCGCCGTTCTGCGCGTCGACGAGCACCTGGCGTGCCTTCGCGGGGCTCAACGTTTCGAGTCCGGGGCCCTTCTGGCCGTTCAGCGCGGCGAGGAACCCGCTCGTCGCCACATCGGGCCGAGCGGCTTCGGCGCCGGCGGCAAATGCGGTGGACGCGATGGACAACGTGGCTGCAACAGCGGCGGCGACCAGCAGCGGCTTGACGATCTTCATGATGAAACTCCTGGGTTCAACCCGATGAATGACGATAAACGGTTCGTAGTGCGATTGATCAGGCGAGCGTGAGCGTGACATCGATGTTGCCGCGCGTCGCGTTCGAGTACGGGCAGACGATGTGCGCGCGGTCGATCAGCGTTTGCGCGGTCTCGCGATCGAGGCCCGGCAACGAAATCTTCAGTTCGACTTCGATGCCGAAGCCGTTCGGGATCGCGCCGATACCAACGCTGCCTTCGATGGCGGCGTCCGCGGGGATCGCGATCTTGTCGCGGGCCGCGACGAACTTCATCGCGCCGATGAAGCACGCGCTATAGCCGGCCGCGAACAGTTGCTCGGGATTCGCGCCTGCGCCGCCCGCGCCGCCAAGTTCGCGCGGCGTGGTCAGCTTCAGGTCCAGCCCGCTTTCGGGCACCGTGGCACGGCCGTCGCGGCCGCCGGTGGCTTTTGCATGGGCGCGGTACAGCACTTTTTCGATCGACATGACAGACTCCTTTTCAACCAGTGAGTGAAACAGCCTTCCAACCCGGGGACCGCGTACCGAAAGCCTTGCTGCCGGCATCACGTTTGTTTATCTACTCATAGATAGATAAACATCCCCAAAAAATGCAGGCGGTCGATCCACCTGCTCCGATAATCTATCTACCAAAAGATAGACGGCAAAAGCCGACAAAAGGCGGCGAACCGCCTGACTGCTCGCCCCGCCCGTCAGGACCGGACTTTCCAGACGGCCTCGACATCCTCGAGACGCGCCCTGGTGTGAAACAGCCGACTGCCCAGCACGCTGCCCTGGAACGCCGCGTACAACGTGCGCGCCGCCGTTTCGGGCTTGCCGCTGAACTGCAGCGTACGTTCCTTCGCGCCCTGCGCCAGCAATTCCGCAAGCCAGTTCTCGTTGGCCTTGAAAAACGCCTGCACGGCCTGCCGCACGTTCTCCGGCAACGATTCGATGTCGGCCGCGAGCATCCCGCACAGGCAAATCTGGTTGCCGTCGCCGAGCGTCCGGCCGAACAGTTTCGTGTACAGGCTCAGCTTCACGTCGGCCGGCAGCGCCGGATCGATCGCCCGCATGGCCGCGAGGACTTCGTCGCTGTAGGCCGCCACCGCTTCCAGCACGAGGTCGTCCTTCGACGGGAAGTAGTAGTGGATGCTCGACGTTTTCACGCCCACCAGGTCGGACAGGTCTCGATAGCTGAAGCCGTTGTAACCGCGCAGCATCATCAGCGTGATCGCGTGGTCGAGAATCTGTTCACGGACGGTCGGTTTCGTTTCCATGGATCGAACGTTATCTACTCATAGATAGATAGTCAAGGACTTTTTATGGGGTGGAATCGTAAAGCCTCGAAACCCCGGGCGCGGTCACACCCGCCCCGCCCAGCCGCGGCTGCTTACAACCGGCCTGCGGCCCAATCGAATCAATGCGACACTCGCAGCCAGGCGACGCGACCACGACGCAATCGTCGGTTGGTCGAATGTGCGCGCCAGCGCCCCGATATCTCGTCGCATCCGGCACCTGCATCACGGGTCCGTCCACTTCGCCGGACCGAATAAGGAGAACAGTTGATGTATTCGTGGTTCGAACGGCGCCTGCCGACTTTCCCGCTCGAAGATCCCGTCACGCCGCCGAGGGGATTCTTCTCGTTCGTCTGGGCGTGCACGAAAGGCGCGCGGGGCTGGATCCTGCTGATCGCGCTGACTTCGGCCGCGCTGGCCGCGTACGAAGCCGCGCTGTTCGCGATGATGGGGCGCGTGGTCGACTGGCTGTCGTCCGCGACACCGGCGGAATTCGGCGGCCGACACTTCGGCACGCTCGCTGGCTTCGCGGCGATCCTTGCCAGCAGCGCATTGCTGATCGCGCTGCATACGATGGTCAAGCACCAGGTGCTCGCGATCAACTTCCCGATGCGGCT
This sequence comes from Burkholderia sp. Bp9004, assembly GCF_003858025.1. Lineage (NCBI taxonomy): Bacteria > Pseudomonadati > Pseudomonadota > Betaproteobacteria > Burkholderiales > Burkholderiaceae > Burkholderia > Burkholderia sp. Bp9004. The sequence goes on from NZ_QTQD01000027.1 coordinate 44,765, forward strand.
GCGCTGGCTGTTTCACCGGCTGATGCTCGACCAGAGCCTGTCGTTCTATGCGAACGAGTTCGCCGGCCGCGTGACGACCAAGATCATGCAGACCGCGCTTGCCGTGCGCGATGCGCTGTTCATGTCGGTCGACGTCGTGATCGGCGTCGCAGCGTACCTGATCGGCATCCTCGCGCTCGCGGCGAGCTTCGACTGGCGGCTGATGATTCCGCTCGCGCTGTGGGCGCTCGGCTACGGCGCGGCCTGCGCGTATTTCGTGCCGCGCCTGGGTGCCGTCGGCAGCCGGCAGGCCGACGCACGCGCGCTGATGACGGGCCGCATCACCGATGCGTATTCGAACATCACGACCGTGAAGCTGTTCTCGCACACGCGGCGGGAAGCTGACCACGCGCGCCGAGCGATGGAGGCGTTCAAGGCGACCGGCGACGCGCAGATGCGGCTCGTCAGCGCGTTCGAGATCGTCAATCACCTGCTGTCGACGCTGCTGCTGGTCGGCTCGACCGGCCTCGCGTTGTATCTGTGGATGCATGGCGAAGCGAGCGCGGGCGTCGTCGCGGCCGTGATCGCGATGGCGCTGCGCCTGTCGAGCTATTCGCACTGGATCATGTGGGAGATGACCGAGCTGTTCGAGAACGTCGGCACGATCCAGGACGGCATCAACACGCTGACGAAGGTGCGCAGCGTGGTCGACGCACCCGACGCGAAGGCGCTCGTCGTGCAACGCGGCGGCATCGTGTTCGACAACGTGCGCTTCGCGCACGAGGACAACGAGCGCGCGGTATTCGACGGGCTGAACCTGACGATCCGGCCGGGCGAGCGGATCGGCCTGATCGGCCGCTCGGGCGCCGGCAAGTCGACGCTCGTGAACCTGCTGCTGCGCTTCTACGACGTGGACGGCGGCGCTATCCGGATCGACGGGCAGGACATCGCGCACGTGACGCAGGACAGCCTGCGCGCCGCGATCGGGATGGTCACGCAGGATACGTCACTGCTGCACCGGACGATGCGCGAGAACATCCTGTATGGTCGCCCCGACGCGACCGAGCGCGAGATGCACGACGCGGCCGTGCGCGCGGAAGCGTCCGACTTCATCGAGCGGCTGCGCGACCGGCACGGGCGCAGCGGCTATGACGTCGAGGTCGGCGAGCGCGGCGTGAAACTGTCGGGCGGCCAGCGGCAGCGCGTCGCGATCGCGCGCGTGATGCTCAAGGACGCGCCGATCCTCGTGCTCGACGAAGCGACCAGCGCGCTCGACTCCGAAGTCGAGATCGCGATCCAGCGCAGCCTCGACGGCCTGATGAGCGGCAAGACGGTGATCGCGATTGCACACCGGCTGTCGACGATCGCGGCGATGGACCGGCTGATCGTGCTCGACGAAGGGCGTATCGTCGAGGAAGGCACGCACCAGCAACTGCTTCAGGCGGGCGGCATCTATGCGGTGCTGTGGGCGCACCAGAGCGGCGGGTTTCTCGGCGAAACAGCGGAGGCGGAGGGCGCGGAGCAGTAACGCACGCCAACGCATCAGGCGTTCGCCACGCGCGCGCGGATGCCCGATGCCGCGCCCGTTTAACAGGTTGCACGCGCAACGATACGGCGATACACCACCGCGCCTCATAACGATTCGAAAATTTGTTGGTTCCCTTGACGATGCGCTGTCCGTATCGTTCACCAACTCGTCAGACAAATCGACCAACGGGGGAATCCGACCATGAAACGAATCCGCTCATTCGCACTGTTCGCGCTGCCGGCCGCGCTCTGCTCCGCAGGCGCGCACGCGCAAAGCAGCGTCACGCTTTACGGCATCGCCGACGCGGGCATCGCATACGTGCACAACGCGCAGAACGCGAGCGGCGGCAACGCGTCGAGCCTCATCAAGTTCAGCAGCGGCAACCTGTCGGGCAGCCGCTGGGGGCTGCGCGGCATCGAGGATCTCGGCAGCGGTCTGTCCGCGCTGTTCCAGCTCGAGAACGGCTTCAACATCGGCACCGGCGCGCTCGGCCAGGGCCAGCGCGAATTCGGCCGCAAGGCCGTCGTCGGCCTCGCGAGCAGCACGTACGGCACCGTGACGCTCGGCCGCCAGTACGATCCGGTCGTCGATCTCGTGCAGGGCCTCACGCAGGACAACTACTTCGGCGGCGTATTCTCGACGCCGGGCGACCTCGACAACTACGACAACAGCCTGCGCGTCAGCAACTCGGTGAAATACACGAGCCCGCTGATCTCGGGCTTCCAGTTTGAGGCGCTGTACGGCTTCGGCGGCGTCGCGGGCGCCACCGGCAACGGCCGCACGTACAGCTTCGGCGCGAGCTACGCGAACGGTCCGCTGTCGCTCGGCGCCGGCTTCTTCTACGCGAACGGCGGCTCGACGGTCGCGAACGGCGTGCGCACGTGGTCGAGCAGCTCGGACACGCTGTTCAACACCGTGATCAACCAGGGTTTCTCGAGCGCGAAGTCGATCCAGATCGTGCGCGTGGCCGGCCAGTACGTGGCCGGGCCGGCAACCTTCGGCCTCGCATATTCGAACACGCAATACGGCGCGGACACGCTGTCGGCCTTCACGCAGAACGCGAAGTTCAACAACGGCTCGGCGTTCTTCAACTGGCAGTTCTCGCCGGCGCTGCGCGCGGGCGTCGGCTACAACTACACGTCGCTGACGGGCCCGGCTTCCGCGCACTACAACCAGGTGAACCTCGGCGCGGACTACGCGCTGTCGAAGCGCACCGACCTGTATGCGCTGTTCGGCTATCAGAAGGCGAGCGGCAATACGCTCAACGCGAGCGGTGCGACCGTGAAGGCCGCCGCGTCGGTCGGCTCGTACGGCGTGAACTCCGGCACCGATACGCAAGAACTCGCGGTCGTCGGGATTCGCCACAAGTTCTGATCGCGACATCGCATCGCGCGAACCACGCAGGCGCGCACCATGGTGCGCGCCTGCGCCGTTTACGCTGTCGCGTTCCCACTCGAGACGTTCAGATCGACCTGGCGTTCGAACCGGGCGACGCGGTTGCCGTACGTCGAAACGCCGGCCTAATGCCGCCGCAATCCGCCACCCCCGCTCATGCCACCGAATGAATGCATGCCGCCGAACCCGTGGCCCCCGCCGCCGATGAACGGGCCGCGGTGAAAGCCCGACCCCATCGGCATGCCGAAGTGGCGATGATCCATCCGGTTGAAGTGATCGAAGTGGTGGAAATGACGGAACCGATCGACGAAGATGAAGCTCACGCCCGCGCCGATGAAAAGCGGCGGCCCCCAGTACCACGGGTCGGGATACGGATAGGCCGCCACCGGGTACCACAGCACGCTGCCGTCGTCGCTTTGCACGATCTGCCATGTGCCATCGCGTTGCAGGCACGCTCGCCCCACGATTTGCTGTTCCGTGCCGTCGATGTTCGCGTGCGCGACGACCGCGCGGCAGTTTGTGCCGTAGTCCGGCAATTCGTCGTCCATTTGCGCAAGGACAGGCGCGGAAAGGCAAAGACAGACGATGCCTATTCCGAATCGAAACATGGTGCACATGATCGGCTCCCGCATTGTTGCCCCCGACCACACCACCACCGGTGTCACTGGCGGCGCCCGGCACGCCGGTTTGCTTGCGCAAGATTCATCGCGCGGCGGTAACGGGCCGCCGCTTCGTATCGGGTCTCCTGACAGCAGAACGAAGCGGCACGCCCGATTATTCCAGGGGTCGGGATGCGAATGAAGGAAGCGGGAACCGTCGGCAATCGTTGCCGCGGTGAGCGTCAAACCGGGCGTTTGACGACGTGGTAGACAGCCGCTGCCGTGACCCCGAATACCAGATGGGCCACCAGCGTGATCGCGCCGCGAACCGCGATGAACCACGGAAAGATCGCCGTGAAGGCGTGAAGGTTGACGCCGTACAGGATGAGTCCGAACACGCCGCCTGCGAGAAGCGCCGCCCCGAGCGACATGTTCCGCACCACCATCGCCAGCACGGCCGCATAGGCAAGCGAGAGCGCGGCATGCACGAGTGTCGCGACACCCATGACGATCGGGTCGAAGCTAGTGGACGTTCCGAGCACGCTGCGCCCCAACACGATGGCTGCCGTCAGGCGCGCGTCGCGAAACAGGTTCCGGATGGCATCATCGCCGGCGATCGACCAGAGCAGCAGCTCGATGACGGTCGACGCGGCCGCCGCGCCAAACGCCGCCCAGAGAATCGGGACCGGACTGGCTTGTTTCAATTGGCGCCCCCATGGCGACCGGCGGTTGCATCGACGCGGCGTGCGGCCCATCCGCTGCGACTACGATCGGGCAACGCGTGCGTGCGATACCGACCCGGCCCGCCACGCAACGTTACGACGCCCCTTCGCAGTCCGTCCAGTACGCAAACGGATCGCGATGCTTGGGATAGTTCTCGTCAAGCCATTTCAGCAACGTCGCGCGGGCATTGTCCATATCGGCCTTCAGCGACGAGGTCGTCAATTCGTGCACTTCGATGGACTTTTCCCGATCGATCACGAAGCAGTTCCAGTCGGGGCCATCGAGATCCGGATCGTCGGACGCCTTCGATGACTTGCCCCAGCCGAACCCCTTGCGGGCGTCGATGTAGTACCGCGGGTTCACTTTCAGATACGACATCTCGCCGCCCTGCAGGCTGCTCTCCGCGCGCAGCACGTCGTGTCCGTCGACGATCTGCGTGACTTCCGGAAGCCGGCGCGATCGCCATCCGGCAGGCAGCTTCGCGATGGCCTGAACGCTATCGTACGTCCCCCACTCGAGGCCCCACGCTTCGGCCATGCGCTTCATGAACGCGTCCGCACCCGGATAGCCGCGCAACTGGATTCTGGTCGATAGCGTCACTTCCACCCGGCCGTCGGCGTCGGTAGACACATCGTCCCCCGCCGCATCGAACGGATTGCCCGGGCGTGACGCGCTCTTCGCATCCGCCGGCGCAATGCCCGAGAACAACTGATCGAGCGCAGCACGCGCTTTCGACGACTTGTCTGGTCTGTTCATCGTGTACCTCCGGTGCATCCGAACGACTGCAAAATTACTCGATTTACGTTCATCTCTCCAACCTCATCATTTTCCGCGGTCGCATTGTCGACGATCCCGCGGCCCATCTGTATGTATCCACGCACAGGCCTCGGGCGCGCCGCCGAAGCAGGCCCCCACGCCCACACAACCTAACTCTGTTCCCCCAGCGCCGCCCGCATCCGCTCCATCAACGCGAGCACCTCCGGCCGATTCTCCCCCTTCGCATGCACGAAGTGATAACGGAGCGGCGAATCGACCTCACGACGGCTCACCCGAACGAGCGCGCTGCGCTTCAGATATGCGTCCGCGAGCGGCGTTCGCGCCAGCGCCACGCCGAGCCCGGCTTCGGCTGCCGCCAGCACCAGGTTGTAATCCTCGAAACGGCGATCCAGCACCCGCGGCTTGAACGGAATGCCCAGCGACTCGAACCAGGTGCGCCATCCGGTCACGTCGGAATCGTGCAGCAGCGGCATCTCGAGCAGCGCGGCATCACCGCGCCGGCGGCGCATCTTTGCCAGTTGCGCGGCGAGCCGCGGATGCGCGACCGGATAAAGCCGTTCCGGCATGAACGCGCGGGTTTCGAGCTGACGCCAGTTGCCGCGCCCATACCGGATCGACAGATCCGCTTCGCCGCCGGCGATATCGACGTTGCGAAGCTCGATGCCGAGTTCGATGCGCAACGCGGGTGCCTCGCTCTCGAGCGCCTGCTGCCGCTCGAGCAGCCAGAGCTGCGCGAATGCCGGCACCACACTCATCCTGACCAGTCGCGGTGTACGCGGCGAGCGCCACTGATCGGCCGCGCTGTCGATGATCGCAAACGCCTGTTCGATCCGCCCGACGAAGCGCTGCCCGTCCGGCGTCAGGCGCACGCCGCGTGCATGACGTTCGAACAGTGCCATGCCCAGCCAGTTTTCCACGGCGGCCACCCGCCGGCTGATCGCGCCGTGCGTCACGCCGGAGACGTCGGCGGCCGCCAGGAACGAACCCTGACGCGCAACCGTACACACGGTCTCCAGGCTGGCGAGCGGCGGCCGCGGGCCAGGTGCCGGCGCGGCAAGCGGCAGCGCATCCGTCACCTGACTTGCGCGCGCCGGACTCGCGGCTCGCCGCCGAACCGAGCTGTGAGTCATGGTCATATCTGGATGTTGATCTGTGCGCTAGCTTAACATCTCGCGACATCGCACCATTGCCGCATGAATACCCTTTCCTCACCGTCGTCGCGCGGCGCGCGACAACCGCTCGTCGCGGCAGGCGCGGTCGCGTTCACGATCATGTCGTGGGCCTCCGCATTCCCGTTCATCCGGATCGGCCTGCACGGCCTGGCGCCCCTGCAACTCGCGGCGGCGCGCTTTGCTACCGCCGCGTTGCTCGTGATCGCGTGGCTTGCGTGGCGACGGCCTCCAAGGCCCACGAAACGCGATGCGTTGCGCTTCCTGGCCTGCGGTTTCCTCGGCATCGCACTCTATAACGCACTGCTCAATACCGGCGAGCAAACCGTATCGGCCGGCGCGGCGAGTTTCATCGTGAACACGCTGCCGATCTTCACCGCGCTGCTTGCCGCGATGTTTCTCGGCGAACGATTCAATCGGTGGGGATGGCTCGGTTCGCTGGTCAGCCTCGCCGGCATCGGCGTAATTGCGCACGGGCAGCCGGGCGGGCTTGTCCTCGGCTCGGGGAGCACGCTGATTCTCGGTGCGGCCCTGTGTTCGGCGAGCTATTTCGTATTGCAGCGGCGGCTGATTCCCGTATACGGCGCGCTGCCCTGCGCCGCGTACACGCTGCTGGCCGGTGCGCTGCTGCTCACGCCCTGGTTGCCCGGCGCGCTCGACTCGCTCGGCGGCGCGTCGCACGACACGACGCTGGCGGTATTGATCCTCGGCGTATTTCCCGCGGCACTCGGTTACGCGACCTGGACCTTCGCACTCGGCTACTTCGGTGCGGCGCGCGCCGCCAACTTTCTCTATCTTACGCCAGCGGTCGCGACAGCCCTGTCGATGATGCTGACGGGCGAGCGGCCCGGCATCGAGACGGTATGCGGCGGCCTGCTGGCGATTGCAGGCGTGATCCTGGTCGCCTTGCGCGGGCGGTCGCAGGGTCGCGATCGCAACGCGTAACCTCACCTGTCCGTCGAGCCGGAAGCGGGCAGGCCCAGGCGAACTCCGGCATCTGCGAAGCCGAGTGCAATGTCCGGGCCGTCGGCCTGCGCCAATTCGTCGACGCCGGTAGGCTTGACCGTTAGTTGCACTCGAGGAAGCTTTTCCATGAACCCGGCTGCGCGATAGCGAGCGTCCAAACTGTGCAGACAAATCGACCGAACAGTTCCCGACTGACCGCACATCAGTGTCCATGGCTTCGCCCCTGCGACCGGCCGAATAATGGATACCGTCGTAAGGCCATCGACAGCGAATCGCAGCCTTTGGCTCGCTGCGGCGCACGATTTCCGGCATCCGGCACCCTGGCAGTCCGGGCGCCGAACCCTACCACGCCGCCCACTACGCGATTCGCCGCAGCGCGCAAAATCGGCTTCGGATATATTCATACGAATTGCATGGCGTCAGGCGCGGGGCAGTCGCTCGCCCGGGCGGCATGCAAGCGAAGCCCATGATGGGTACGGAGACTCGTCCGATCGCCCCGGCCCGCAGCCGGCCGGTCGAGACGTCAGTAGAAAGACATTCAATTCGGAGATGGCAGATGGAACGAAGCACTGTCGGCATGCGCTGCAAACCCCTGATCACCGTCGCACTGGCCGCCGCCGCGTTCGCGGCCGCGTCGGGCGCGATGGCCGACCAGGTCGTGAAGATCGGCAGCGTGGAACCGACGACGGGCGGCATCTCGCACCTCGGCAAGGACAACGAGAACGGCGCGCGCCTCGCGGTCGAGGAAATCAACGCGAAGGGGCTGACGATCGGTGGCAAGAAGGTCACGCTGCAGCTCGACGCACAGGATGACGCGGCCGACCCGCGCCAGGCCACCCAGGTCGCGCAGAAGCTCGTCGACGACAAGGTCGTCGCCGTCATCGGCCACCTGAACTCGGGCACGTCGATCCCGGCGTCGAAGATCTACAGCGACGCGGGCATCGTGCAGATCTCGCCGTCGGCCACGAACCCCACCTATACGCAGCAAGGCTTCAAGACGACCTACCGCGTCGTCGCGACCGACGCGCAGCAGGGCCCGGCGCTCGCGAGCTACGCGCAGTCGAAGGGCGTGAAGAGCGTGGCGGTGATCGACGATTCGACCGCCTATGGCCAGGGTCTCGCAAACGAGTTCGAGAAGAAGGCGAAAGCGCTCGGCCTGAAGGTGCTGTCGCACGACGCGACCAACGACAAGGCGGTCGACTTCCGCGCGATTCTGACGAAGGTCAAGGGCGAGAACCCGGACGCGATCATGTACGGCGGCATGGACGCCACCGGCGGCCCGCTCGCGAAGCAGGCGAAGCAGCTCGGCCTGCGCGCGAAGATCCTGTCCGGCGACGGCGTGTGCACCGACTCGCTCGCCGAACTGGCCGGCCCGGCGGCAGACAACGTGCTGTGCTCGCAGGCCGGCGCCGCGCTCGAGAAGATGCCGGGCGGCGCGGCGTTCCTCGCCAAGTATCAGAAGCGCTTCAACCAGGGTATCAAGTTCGATGCGCCGTTCGCGTACGACGCGGTCTACATCGCGGTTGACGCGATGAAGCGCGCGAACTCGACGGACCCGGCGAAGATCCTCGCGGCGATGCCGTCGACGAAGTATGACGGCGTGATCGGCACGACGACGTTCGACGCGAAGGGCGACCTGACGCACGGGATCATCTCGATCTACGGCTACAAGAGCGGCAAGAAGACCTTCCTCGACCAGGTGAAGATGTAACGCCCCGCGACGCCGGCACGACGGGAACGCCATCCGTCGGCGCCGGCGCCGTGCGGTGCCGATTCAAGTTTTGCGGAGATGAAGCGACATGTGTGCAATGGCGTATGCGGAATTTCAACAGGAGTTGAAGAAAGCGCAGTTGACGGCTCGGGAATTCGCCCGCCTGATCCGGATGAACGAAAGTTCCATCACGAACTATTCGAGCAAGGGCACCGTCCCGTCCCACCTCGCGGTCATCGCGACCCTGATCGGCGCGCTCGCCGCGCACGAGATCGATTTCCGGCACGTCATCGGTAAAACGGGTATCGAGCCTAAACGGCCGCGCGGCGTCGGTGCGTTTCCGGCAGCGCGCAAGCCGCGCGTGCGGAAGACCGCGAAAGCCGGCTCGTGAGCCGGGACGGGCGTCAGTCGCGGCATCGCACGTGTCGTTCGATCCGGCGCGCGCCCGATACCTTCACGCCTGCTGCCGCGCCACACGCGCGGCCCGCCCGTCACACCGCCGCACGCACGTGATCGAGCAGCGCCTGCAGCGGATGACGCACCTGCCGCGCGGACATGCGCTTCACCTGGCTGCGGCACGAATACCCGGTCGCCAGCGCTTCGCCCTCCTCTTCCGGCGCATTGACATGCGCGGCCCACGATTGCGCATAGATCGCCTGCGACGTCTGCAGGTTGCGCGCCTCGTGCCCGTAGGTCCCCGACATCCCGCAGCAGCCGGCCGCCTGAACCGCCAGGCGCAGCCCGCGACGCGCGAACACCTGTGCCCACTGCTTGCCGCTGTCCGGCGCGTTGGTCTTCTCGGTGCAATGCGGCAGCAGCCGATACGGTGCCGATACGCTGTCCGAACCCGCGCCCGCCGCTGCCTCCGGCAGCGCGTGCAGCAGCCACTCCTGCGGCAGCGCAACCTTCGGCACGTCGGCGAGCCCCGTCACCTTCAGGTATTCCTGGCGATACGTGAGCGTCATCGCCGGATCGAGGCCGACCAGCGCGACACCCGAGCGCGCGAGCGCGGCCAGTTGAGTCGCGTTGCGAATCGCCGCCTGCTCGAACGCGCGAAGGAAGCCCTGCACGTGCAGCGCCTTGCCGTTCGGCGCGAGCGGCGCGAGCCACACCTGAAAGCCGACGCGCGCCGCCAGCTCGATCAGCGTCGCCAGTTGCTCGGTATCGAAATAGCGCGTGAACGTGTCCTGCACGATCACGACGCTGCGCGCGCGCTGCGCATCGCTCAGCGCGGCGAGCGCCCGCGGATCGGCCGGCCGCACGTTCCACTGCCGGATCACGGCCGCGAGGTCGAAGCGGCTCAGGAGCGGGCTGTCGACCATACCGAGGTGCCGCTCGAGCAGCCTGCGCACCCAGCCGGCGCGCATCAGGCCGTTGTACAGCGCGGGCACGCGCGCCATCCACGGCATCGTGAATTCGAGCGAGCCGATCAGGTAGTCGCGCAGCGGCCGCAGGTAGCGCTGGTGATACAGCTCGAGAAAACGCGAGCGAAACTCGGGCACGTTGACCTTGACCGGGCACTGCCCCGCACACGACTTGCACGCGAGACAGCCGGCCATCGCGTCGTACACCTCGTGCGAGAAGTCGGCTTCCCCGCTGCGCGCGGCGCGGCTGTTGCGCCAGCGGGCAACGAGGCCACGCATGAACGGCTGCCGCGCACGCGCCGCCGCGACGACGTCGATGCCGGCCTGTCCTTGCAGACGCAACCATTCGCGCATCAACGACGCGCGCCCCTTCGGCGACTGCACGCGTTCGCGCGTCACCTTCCACGACGGGCACATCGCGTCGTCCGGATCGAAGTTGTAGCACGCGCCGTTGCCGTTGCAGTGCATCGCCGTGCCGTAGCTCTGCCACACGCGCTCGTCGATCTGCCGGTCATGGTCGCCGCGCGTCGGCACTTCGTCGATCTTCAGCAGCCGCAGCCTGTTGTCCGGCGGCGTCGCGATCTTGCCCGGGTTGAACTGGTTGTGCGGATCGAACGCGGCCTTCAGCTGCTGCAGCGACGGATACAGCTCGCCGAAGAACGCCGGCGCATATTCGGAGCGCACGCCCTTGCCGTGTTCGCCCCATAACAGGCCACCGTGCCGCCGCGTGAGTTCGGCCACCGCGTCCGACACCGGCCGCACCAGCGCGGCCTGCCGCGGGTCCTTCATGTCCAGCGCCGGGCGCACGTGCAGCACGCCCGCGTCGACGTGACCGAACATCCCGTACTGCAGCCCGTGGCCGTCGAGCAGCGCGCGGAATTCGGCGATATACGCGGCGAGATTCTCGGGCGGCACCGCAGTGTCCTCGACGAACGGTTGCGGACGCGCCTCGCCCTGCACATTGCCGAGCAGGCCGACCGCGCGCTTGCGCATCGCGTACACGCGCTTCACCGCATCGTCGCCAGTCGCGAGCGTGTGCCCCAGCCGCTCGACGCTCGTGTCGGTGCGCAAATGCTCGACGAATGCACGCACGCGCGCATCGACGTCGTCGACATCGTCGCCGCTGAATTCGATCAGGTTGATGCCGAGCGTCTGACGCGCGTCGTCCTGCGGAAAATACTCGGCCACGCTGCTCCACACGAAATCCTTCATCGCGAGCATCAGCACCTTCGAGTCGACCGTCTCGATCGACAACGGCTTGAGTTCGAGCAGCGCACGCGCATCGCGCAGCGCGTCCATGAAAGCGGCGTAGCGCACGTTGACCAGCACCGAATACTTCGGGATCGGCAGCACGTTCAGCTTCGCCTCGACGACGAAGCCGAGCGAGCCTTCGGCGCCGCACAGCACGCTGTTCAGGTTGAAGCGGCCGTCCGGTTCGCGCAGGTGCGCGAGGTCATAGCCGGTCAGGCAGCGATTGAGCTTCGGAAATTTCGCTTCGATCAGCGCGGCCTTGTCATCGCTGATGCGGCGCGCGGTGCGATAGACCTTGCCGATGCGGTCCTGCCGCGCGCAGCGGCGCTCCAGTTCGTCGTCCGCGAGCGCGTCGCTGTGCAAGTGCTCGCCGCCCATCAGCACGAAGTCGAGCGCGAGCACGTGGTCGCGTGTCTTGCCGTACGTGCAGCTGCCCTGCCCGCTCGCGTCGGTGTTGATCATCCCGCCGACCGTCGCACGGTTCGACGTCGACAGCTCGGGCGCGAAAAAGAGGCCATGCGGCTTCAGCGCGGCGTTCAGCTGGTCCTTGACGACGCCCGCCTGCACGCGCACCCAGCGCTCGTCCGCGTTGATTTCCAGAATCCGGTTCATGTTGCGCGACAGATCCACGACCACACCGTCGGTCAGCGACTGCCCGTTGGTGCCCGTGCCGCCGCCTCGCGCCGCCACCGCGACGTCGCGGTGCGCGGGCTCGGCGAGCAGCCGGGCCACCAGCCGGACGTCGTCCGCATGCGCGGGACAGATCACCGCTTGCGGCAGGCGCTGGTAGATCGAGTTGTCGGTGGCCTGAACCGTCCGGTTCGCATGGTCCGCGCGGATTTCCCCGGCGAATCCGGCCGCCTGGAGGGCGGCGAGAAAGTCACGGTACGCGTTCGCGGGCGGGCTGGCGGGACGGGGCAACGGGGCGATCGACATGGGGTAAAAGCGCAAGGTGGACGAACCGGTGTGCTCGCGTGCTCGGAAACATGAGTTTTGAGCAAGTTTCCACGCGACCGGGAATTCCAGTATCTTTGTAAATTCCGCGAGAAACAAACGAATTCTCATCCGGCGAATATTGCATAAAACTCATGAATTACCGTCGCCTCACCCCATCGATGTCGCTGCTGCTCGTGTTCGAGGCAGCCGCGCGGCACGAAAGCTACACGCGTGCAGCCGAGGAACTGTCGCTGAGCCAGAGCGCGATCAGCCGGCAGGTCCAGACGCTCGAGGATCAACTCGGCGTGCCGCTGTTCCGGCGCGAGGGCCGTTCCGTGAAGCTGACCGAAGTCGGGCGCCGCTACTTCGTCGAGCTGAGCGGCGCACTGGGGCGCATCCGCGGCGCGACGCTGCAGGCGATGTCCCACCAGGCCGGCGCCGGCACGCTGCGGCTCGCGACGTTGCCGACGTTCGGCTCGAAATGGCTGCTGCCGCACCTGCACGACTTCTACGCCGCGCATCCGGGCGTGACCGTGCACCTTCATTCGCGGATCGGCGCGATCGATTTCCTCAACGACGACCTCGACGCAGCCATCACCGTCGGCGCGGACGACTGGCCCGGCCTGCACGCGCATCGGCTGTACAACGAGTTCCTGATCGCGATCGCGAGCCCCGATGCGGGCAGGCGCCGCAAGGCCGAAGCACGCACGCCTGCCTGGGCCGCGCAGCAGACGCTGCTGGGCGTAACGAGCAACCAGCAGGCGTGGGCCGAATGGTTCTCGCACTATCGGCTCGACCATCGGCAGATGCGTATCGGCCCGAGCTTCGAGCTGACGTCGCACCTGATCCAGGCCGTGCGGGCCGGGATGGGGATCGGGCTGGTGCCGAAGGTGCTGGTGGAAGACGAACTGAGCCGCAACGAGCTCGTGTCGATCGGTGACGCGATTACCAGCCAGCGCAGCTATTACCTCGTCTATCCGCCGGGGAACGAAACGCTGCCGTCGCTCGTCGCGTTCCGCGAATGGTTGCTGAAATCGTGCTGAAACACCGCGGGTCAGGCCGCGATCCGATGATCGCCGGTCACGCGCGCCATTCGTCGAGAATCTGCTCGGCGAGGTAGTCGCACGGCGCACGCGCGGACTGCGCACTGCGCGCCAGCACGACCTCGAGCTCCCCCAGCGGCGGCAGCCCGTGGGCCTCCGAAAGCTGAACGAGATGATCGGGAATGCAGCAACGCGCCAGCGGCGCGACAGCGAGCCCGGCCTCGACCATGCTGAGCAGCCCGAGGTAGCTCGGGCTTTCATACGACATCCGGAACGGGATGTGCTGCCGGTTCAGCGCCTTGATCGCGTGATCGCGCGCCATGCTGCCGCCGTGCGTGAAAAAGGCCACCGGCAGCGGCCGCTCTTCCCAGACGTTCCGTTTCGGCGACCCGGTCCAGACGATCGGCTCCATCCGGATCAGCTCGCCGGTCACGCCCTTGATCCGCGTGAGACACGCGAGGTCGACCGTGTTGTCCTTCAGCATCGGCACGAGTGCGCTGCTCGGCTGGCCGATCACGCGCACTTCCACGCGCGGGTGCATCGCGGCGAATTTGCCGAGCACCTGCGGCAGCAGCGACGAGATGTAGTCGTCCGGCACGCCGATCGTCACGCGGCCGCGGATCTCCGGGCGCACCACCGACGCCCACGCCTCGTCGCGCATCGCCAGCATCCGGCGCCCGTATTCGGCGAGCGTCCTGCCGTCGTCGGTGGCCGTCACGTTGCGCGTATCGCGGATGAAGAGCGGCTTGCCGAGCGCATCTTCCAGCGCCTTGATCTGCATGCTCACCGCCGACGGCGACCGATGCACGGCCTGCGCGCCCTGCGCGAACGATCCGGATTCCGCAACTGCCACCACCATCGCCAGCACATCGAGGTCGAGCTTCTTCATTTCATTCAGAAAATCTGATCAATCGATTCAGTTTATCCCGTTTTACTGTTCATCTCCACGGTCGGACAATGAATCCCGTCAGCACTCGTTGCAGGAAGCGGAAAACATGCACACGTCCGGATCGCTCTACGGATTTCTCGCCATCGGCGGCATGCTCGCGGTCACGCCGGGGCCGAACATGGTCTACGTGATGTCGCGCTCGATCGCGCAAGGGCGCGCGGCCGGGCTCATTTCGCTGGCCGGCGTGATGATCGGTTACCTGATCTACATGTTCGGCGCGGCGTTCGGTATCACGACGCTGTTCATGAGCGTGCCTTATGCGGGCAGCGTGCTGGGCGCGATCGGTGCGGCCTACCTGCTGTACCTCGCTTGGCAGGCGGTCAGGCCCGGCGGCCGTTCGCCGTTCGAGGTGCGGACACTGCCGAACGAGCAGCCGCTGCGGCTGCTGGCGATGGGCGCGACGACCAGCGTGCTGAATCCGAAGCTCGCGATGCTGTTCGTGTCGCTGCTACCGCAATTCATCGACTACCGGCAAGGTAGTGTGTTCGGCCAGTCGCTGTTTCTCGGTTCACTGCTGATCGCCGCGTTCGCGTCGGCAAACGGGCTGGTGGCGATCTGCTCGAGCAGCATCGCGAAGTTCCTGCACGGGCGCCCGATGCTGCTGCTCGCGCAGCGCTGGGCGATGGGTCTTATCCTCGGCGGCCTCGGTGTGCAGATGGTTGTCGACGCATCGAAGATGGCGGGTGTGGCGTAATGGCCGCGAGTATGTCTGAAATGAAATCGGCCAGCAGACGCCACACTGCCGGCTGTCACGCACATCAAGCTTTGAACGCGCCGTCGATGCAGCGCATTCACTTCGTCAGCAGTTCGGCTTCCAGCTCGCGCAACCGTTCCGGAAACCGGACGCGCAGCACCAGAAACCACCCGAGCCCGATCGCCAGCAGCGCGACGAACACATAAGGCAGCCATGCGTAGACGCCTTCCGGCACCGGATACACGCTGCCGGCGAGCGGAATCGCGAGCAGCACGACGGCAACGACGCTGATCGCCACGTGCCGCGCGCGAAGCTTGCGCTGCCGGTGCAGATAAAGCGGCGCGCCGATCGCGACCAGCACGTAGGCGAGCAGCCAGCCATACGTCGCGATCGAGCTGAGATAGCCGTACGAATCGAGCAGCGCCGTGCCTCGCGCCGTCAACACCAGCGCGGTCGCCAGCGCCAGCGCCGCAATCAACGCGACTGCGACGTGCGGCGTCGCATTCGTCGCGTGCGCACGCCCGGTCGACGCATGCAGCACACCCTGCCGCCCGAACGTGTAGACGATCCGCGCCGCCGCATTGATCGACGAGAAGAACGCCGCGAAGAAGCTCAACGCCACCCCTGCGTCGATCAGCACGCCGATCCACCCGGCCCCCAGTCGATGCGCCAGCACCGCGAGCGGGCCGTCAACGCGGTCGAGCGGCGGCGTCTGGCCGTGGAATGCGCTCACCATTCCGTATGCGCCGATCACGAACAGGATCGCGGGCCCGACCACGCTGATCAGCACCGCGCGCGGAATCGCGCGAAACGGATCGCGCGCCTCGGCGCCGAGCACGGTCGCGCTCTCGAAACCCGTGAAGCTGAAGAACGCGAGCACCATCCCGAGCTGAAGCTGCGTCGGCTTCACGCCTTCGAGCGTCAGCTGTGCGCGATCGACCGGATGCGTGCCGAACGCGATCGTTGCGATCACGACGCCAGCGATCAACAGCAACGTCGCGAGTTCGACGAGCAGCGTGAAGCGCGTGGAAAGCCGGATGTCGCGAAACGCGATATACCACGCGGCGAACGCGGTAACGATCGTGAGGCCCAGCACCGTGCCGACCGGCGTCGCGCTGCCCAGCATCCCCGTTTCGCGGCCGAGCACGAGAAACGTGTTGATCGTTCCCTGCAGGATGCCTGCTGCTGCCACCGCATAGGCGATCAGCAGCGACCAGCCGCAGATGGCGCCCCAGATCGGTCCGATGCCGGCCGACACGTATGCGTACAGCGCGCCCGGCGACGCCGAATCCCGCGCGAACACCGAGATGCTCCACGACGAGAACAGCAGCGCGACGATGGCGAACACGTATGCAAGCCACGTGCCGTTACCGGCAGTCGCGAATACGGCAGGGATCAGCACGCCGATCCCGCCCGACACGCCGACGAGCCCGATCGACTGCGCAATCAGTTCGGGCAGGCTCAGGTAGTTGCGCCGCAGGCCGCCCGCCTGCGGCGCGGCGTCTTGCGCAGGCAGCGCCTGCGCGGATGTCGCTGGATAACTCATCGATTTGCCTCGTCAGGGATGAACCGGTGCGGCGTGCGCCGCGTCGGCGTCGGCGGCCGCCCGTCAATTCCAGGAATGGCGCGCAGGCTTCACGCCGTTCAGGTAGTAGTTGCCGATCGCGTGGTACTTCCAGCGCACCGGGTCGTGCAGTGTGTGCACGCGCGCGTTGCGCCAGTGGCGGTCGAAGTTGTATTTCGCCAGCGTCGATTTGCTGCCGCCGAGTTCGAACAGCTTGCTCGCGGCAAGCAGCGACACTTCGGTCGTCGCGATCTTCGCCTCGCCGACCGCGATAGCGGCCTGCGCGACCGCCTCCTCGCCCGGCTCGCGCTTCGCCGCGTCGACGAAGCGCCCCGAGCGCGCGAGCAGCGCTTCGGCCGCATGCACGCGGTACGCGATATCGCCGATCTGCGCGACCGTCAGCGGGTCCTCGCTCGCGCGTTCGACGCCGCTGTCGATCCACGGGCGCGCATGCTGCCGCACGAACGCGATCGTGTCCTGCAGCGCGGCGCGCGCGATGCCGAGGTCGATCGCGGCGGTCGTGATCTGCGCAAACGGGCCCGCGAAGGTCGGGCGGTCGTACGAACGCTGCGTGTGGAAGATCTCGATCGCGCTCACACGCACGTTCTCGACGATCACCGTGCCGCTCGCGGTCGTGCGTTGCCCGAAGCCGCTCCAGTCGTCCACCACGGTCAGCCCCGGCGCGCCCTGCCGCACGAACGCGAGCACCGCCTGGTCCGACTCGTCGAGCGCGAGCACCGGAATCCAGTGCGCGAACAGCGTGCCGGTCGAATAGAACTTGCGGCCGTTCAGCACGAACGCGTCGCCGTCGCGGCGCACGCGCGTCTGGATATCAAGCACGTTCTTGCCGCCGGCCTCGGAAAACGCATTGCCGTAGCGCGTGCCCTTCAGAACGAGATCGAAGAAGAAGCGCTTTTGCGCGTCGCTGCCTTCCAGGCGGATGTCCTCGATCAGGCAGTAGTGGTTCTGCGGTATCTGGCCGACCGACGGGTCCGCCTGCGACACGATCGCGATCACCTCGGCGAGCGTCACGCTCGACACCTCCGCGCCGCCGTATTCACGCGGGACGGTGATGCCCCACAGGCCGCTCGACGAGAACAGGTCGATCTCGTCGAACGGCAGTTTCCGCTCGCGGTCGCGCAGCGCGGCGTGCTCCGCCAGTCGCACCGCGACCTGGTGTGCGACGTCGATCGCTTCGGCGTCGGAGCCGATGACGGGAACGGACGTAGCGCCCGCTTGCGATTGCGTGTTTTCTTCGATGATTTCCGTCGACATGAAATTTCCGGCAAAGCTCTGGAATCGGTTGACGACGCCGTGCAGGCAGCCGCCGACCTCCTGTTTCGATATCCGAAACGTCAAACCGGATACGCTCACGATGGCCGCCGCCGGCGCACCCTTCGATCGTCCGGCGCGGCCCGCTTGACCGCCTGCGACTCGCTGGCCGCCTACCTCACGCGGCGACTGCCTGCCGCTGCGCCTCGAGTTCGCGCACGAGCGGCAGCACGCGCTGGCCGAAGTACTCGACTTCCTCGATGAAATGCAGGAACCCGGCGAGCACGAGATCGACGCCGATCGCCTTCAGCGCGACGATCCGCTCGGCGATCTGTTGCGGCGTGCCGATCAGGTTCGTGCGGAAACCGTCGTTGTACTGCACGAGATCCTCGAACGTGGATTTCGCCCAGCTGCCCTCGCCTTCCGGCGACGCCTTGCCGGCTTCCTTCGCCGCATCGCCAAACGCGTGCACGGCCTCGACGTGTGCGTGCCGGACGATGTCGTCGAGCACGGCCCGCGCCTCTTCCTCGGTGTCGCGCGCGATCACGAACGCGTTGACGCCGATCCGCACGCGGTGGTTGTTCGCGGCCGCCTTCGCGCGGATGTCGTCGATCTGCGCCTTCAGGTTCTCCGGCGTATTGCCGTTCGTGAAGTACCAGTCCGACACGCTGGCCGCGTTGTCGCGCGCCGCACGCGAACTGCCACCCTGGAAGATCTCCGGGTGCGGTTTCTGCACGGGCTTCGGGCTCAGCGTGTAATCGTTGAAGCGGTAGAAGTCGCCCTTGAATGTGAAATTGTCCTGCGTCCAGATGCCCTTCAGCGCCTGAATGAACTCCTTCGAGCGCCGATAGCGTTCGTCGTGCTCGAGCCACGGCTCACCGATCGCGGTGAATTCACCCTTGAACCAGCCGCTGACGACGTTGATCGCGATGCGTCCGTTCGAAATGTGGTCGATCGTCGCGAGCTGCTTTGCGACCACGGCCGGATGCCAGGGCCCCGGCAGGATCGCCGCGAGCACCTTCAGTTTGGTGGTCGCGTGCAGCAGCGCCTGGCTGAACGAGACCGACTCGTGCTGGTGTTCGGCGCCATAGCCGGCCGTGAAGCGGATCTGGCTCAACGCGTAGTCGAAGCCGGCCGCCTCGGCCGTGCGCGCGAGCTTCTGGTTGTATTCGAGGCTCCAGTCGGTACGCTGCTCGATCGTGCTGACGACGAGTCCGCCGCTGACGTTCGGCACCCAGTACGCGAATTTGACGCCGTCGGCCGGAGATTTGTGAATGCTCATGAGAGGTCCTGATCGAAGGGGGAAACGAAAGACGGGCTATGCGGCCGCGGCGGCAAGCGTTCTCGGACACAGTTGCGGCGCCGCACGCTCCATCGCGAGCGCGATGCGTACGCGCAGCGCGGGGTTCGCGAATTCGTAGTGGTCGAAATCGCTTTCGGCTACATACAGGTCGATCGGCAGCGTGCGTGACGGACGTTGCAGGCCGCCCGACAGGGCGACCACGTCGAGGGTGTTGCTCATGCCATGCGTTCCCGTTGTCAAGCCGCGCGTTGCCGCGCCGATACGGTGTGGGGTTCGCAAGGAGCGTGCCATTCTCGACGGATGCGCGATCGTGGAGATCATCTGCATCACGAAGTTTTATTCAATCGCCCATCGGGTAAGGCTTACGCGGACAAATAGCCAGCCATGGAAAGCGTTTCACCAATCGCATCGCATCGATATTCCACAGCGCGATGAACCGACGGAAACAGCGTTGCTGATGCGCTGCTGCTCAATCAGCAGTTTCGCGCCCTCCGTTCGTCGGATCGCTGCGATCGGACACCGTTTCATCCTGCACAGCAATCCGGCTTTCGTTATCAGAAATCGATGTTTCCCGTCCGGCCCAAAACACTGAACACTCTGATGACCAGGCAGCAACCGGACCGCGGCGCCAGTCGACGCTGGTTCGAACCGTTCGATCGACTCACGCCTTCATCGCCATGACCTCCCTGTTTGCAACGCTGCGTCCTGTCAACCTTCGTGTCGTCACAGCGCAGCCGGACGAATCGCGCGGCGCGCCCGTTCTCGAGCGCTCCACGCACCATGTGCGGGCCCGCGCCCGCGCGCCCGTGTTCGTCGACCCGCGTTCGCTCGCGCTGCTCGAACGCGTGCGGCTCGTCGCGCCGAGCGACGCAAACGTGCTGATCGTCGGCGAGACCGGCACCGGCAAGGAGTTGATCGCGCGCCAGGTGCACGACGGCAGCCATCGTTGCGGCGGCCCGTTCGTCGCCGTGAACTGCGGCGCGCTGTCCGACACGCTCGTCGACAGCGAACTGTTCGGTCATGAGAAAGGCGCATTCACGGGCGCGGTCGGCGCGAAGCCCGGCTGGTTCGAAGCCGCGAACGGCGGCACGCTGTTTCTCGACGAAATCGGCGACCTGCCGCTGTCGATGCAGGTCAAGCTGCTGCGCGTGCTGCAGGAGCGCGAGGTCGTGCGGCTCGGCTCGCGCACGGGCATTTCGATCGACGTGCGCGTGGTGGCCGCGACCAACGTCGACCTGCAGCAGGCGGTGATGGACGGACGGTTTCGCGGCGACCTGTTCTACCGGCTCAACGTCGTGCGGCTCGACGTGCCGAGGTTGCGCGAACGGCCGGGCGACATCCTGCCGCTCGCGCGCCACTTCTTCGACGAATACCGCAGCCGCCTCGGCCATGGGCCGCGCAGCATCGACCCGCGCGCGGCGCGCCGGCTCGAAGCACATTCGTGGCCCGGCAATATCCGCGAACTGGAGAACGTGATCCATCACGCGCTGCTGGTGAGCCGCCACGATGCGCTGCAGGACACCGACCTGAACCTGTCGTCGTCATGCGTGCCGGCCGTGGCTGCCGGCGTGCGGGAAGCGGTAGGTCGCGTGCCCGCTCAGGATGCGCTCGAACTGGCACTGTGCGCGCTGTTCGACGAGGCGCACGAGAACCTGTTCGAACGCATCGAGGATACCGTGATGCGGGTCGCGTTCGATTTCAGTCACCGCAACCAGATCCAGGCCGCGCGACTGCTCGGCATCAGCCGGAACGTGTTGCGTGCGCGGCTGATTCGCGCGAAGGTGATCGCGGCGGTCAAGTAAGCGCGATCGTGCGGCTGCATGCGCTGCCGCGAGTCAGCAATGCGGGCGGCGGACGCTTCGGCACGTCGCAATTCATCGCCGGCATGAGCTGGCGAAGCCGACGCGCGACTCGCCTCCGCAACGGCGAGCAGCGCGTGGTCCAGCTGCTCGCCGTGCGGTACGCCACTATTTCCCGACGCCGCCCGTCACGCCGCCGAGCAACGATGTAACGGGGGCGAGCGGATTCGCCGAGGAACCCGCTCCGCCCGCCGCGCCACCGAGCGTGCCGGTGACCGTCGACACGAGATTCGTCACCGGCGCCAGCGGGCTCGCCGCGCCGGCACCGTTCGTGCCGCCGAGCGCACCGGTCAGCGACCCGAGCGGCGTCGAGCCGAGCCCCGACAGCAAGCCGCCGAGCGGGCCGGACGGGCTCGAACCGTTCGACGGACCGTTCTGCACGGTGGCGACGGAAGCGCCCGCAAGACTCACGATCAGCCCGGGAATCGGCGCGACGCCGTTCGGACCGTTGTAGTTCACGAGTCCACCCGCGTTCGTGACGGTATTGCCGATCGCGCCGACGAGCGCCCCCACCGAGCCGACGGCTGGCTGTGACGAAACGGATCCCATCCGCGAGCCCGTCGTCGCCAGCGCGCTGCCGACCTGCCCAAGCAAGCCTGCCACCGGCTGCCCGAGGCCCGTGGTCGCGCCAATCTGTTGCGTCGCCTGACCGGCCGTGATGACCAGCGGTGTGACGGCCGAACTGAGCGGCTGCGTGACCTGCTGCACGGCACCCGATGCCAGCGTCGCGCCGACCGTGTTGCCCGCCGCGCCGAGTCCGCCGGCCACGGTGTCGAGCACCGCGCCGACGGGTGTCGTCACCGGCGCGAGCGGCGCCAGCGGCCCCGAGCCGAGCGCGCGGACGGTCTGCGCGAGGCCCGCAACCGGATTCGCCGTTGCGCCGACGACGTCGCCGAGGCCGGCGACCGTCGTACCGACCGGGTTGGACGTCGAACCGATCTTGCCGAGCCCGTCGCTGAGCGCATCGGCCGCGGCGCGCGAAATCGTGCTGACGCTCGAGATCGTGTCGCCTGCGCTGCGCGTCACGGTATTCCCGAGGACCGGTAACGACATCGCGCTGACGGTCGAGCCGACGCCGGCCGCGAGCGCGCCCGCGGTACTCACGACGCCGCGCGTGCCGGGGGCGCCGCTGGTGCCCCAACCGCCGTCGGGGGTGTTGCTGTCGGGCGTATTGCCGCCGATGGTTGCGCCGCCGGTGCTCGCGGCCGCGCTCGACGGCGCGGCGACGTCGGTGCCGCCACAGGCGGCCAGCATGCCGGCGGCGGCGAGCAACGCCGTGAACGTGACAATGCGGGTTCGATACATGGTGGTCTCCTCGCGGTCCAGGCGATGGAATGTTCGATTGAGGACCGGAGGAGAATCAGCATTTTCCATGCCATTGGCGCCAATCGAACGGGCCGTCCCGCCGCCACGCCAGCATCCGCGCGCCCGTGCAAGCGCCTGCCCGCGATCACGATCGATACATTTCTGGCCCATGAGCGGCTCTGTTTTCGTTACATTCGTGCTACGAATGCTTCGATGTTACGTAACGCCGGCCGCGGCACGCCGCATTCGGCGCGGCGCCTACCATTCACAGTACGAAAACCGACGGCACCGCATGCGTGCCGCCGGGCCTCGGCCCACCGTCAGGAACCCGTTGCCATGAAAAAGCTCGTGAACCACCCGTCCGCTGTCGTGCGCGAAATGCTCGAAGGCATCGCGCGGCAATCGCCGCATGTCGCGATCCTCGGCGACGAGCAAGTGCTCGTGCGCCAGCCGCTGCCCGAGCCGTCGCAGCGCCCCGTCGCGATCGTATCCGGCGGCGGTAGCGGTCACGAGCCCGCGCACGGCGGCTATGTCGGCGAAGGGATGCTGAGCGCGGCCGTCTGCGGCGAAGTGTTTACGTCGCCCCCGACCGACGCCGTGCTCGCCGCGATCCGCGCGTGCGCCGGCCCGAACGGCGCGCTGCTCGTCGTGAAGAACTACACGGGCGATCGCCTCAATTTCGGGCTGGCCGCCGAACTCGCGCGAGCCGAGGGCATTCCGGTGGAGACCGTGATCGTCGCCGACGACGTGTCGCTGCGCGGCCGCGTCGAGCGCGGGCAGCGACGCGGAATCGCGGGCACCGTGCTGATCCACAAGCTGGCCGGCGCGGCCGCCGCGCGCGGGTTGCCGCTTGCCCGCGTCGCGGCAATCGCGCGCGACGCGGCGGCCGAACTCGGCACGATGGGCGTCGCGCTCGACGGCTGCACGATCCCCGGCGCCGACAAGTCGGGATTCAGCCTCGCCGATCACGAGATCGAACTCGGCCTCGGCATCCACGGCGAGAAAGGCGTCGAGCGCACCGCGCCACAGGCGGCCGACGCGTTGGTCGAGACGCTGCTGTCGAGTATCGTCGCCGACCTCGTGCTCGATCGCGGCGAACGCGTCGCGCTGCTCGTCAACGGTCTCGGCGCGACGCCGGACATGGAACTGGCGATCGTGCTGCGCGCCGCGTACGACAACCTGAGCCGGCGCGGCATCACCGTCGCGCGGGCATGGGGCGGCACGTTTCTGTCGGCGCTGAACATGCCCGGTTGCTCGATCTCGCTGCTGCGGCTGAACGACGAACGCGTGGCCCTGCTCGACGCGCCGACGCACGCGCGCGCATGGCCCGGCGGCGGCGCCGTCAACGCGCAGATCCGGGTGGCTGCGGCTGCCGCGCCCGACCAGCCGCTGCCGCAGCTCGATGCGGCCGGCCACGCGTGGGCGGCGCGGCTGCAGCCGGCGCTGCACGCGATCGCGCAAGCGTTGATCGACAACGAAGCCACGCTGACGGAACTCGACACGGCCGCCGGCGACGGCGATCTCGGCGCGAGCATGCATCGCGCCGCGCAGGCGATCCTCGCGTTGCCGGAAGCCGCATACGGCACGCCGGCCGGCACGCTCGCGGCGCTGGGCACCGCGTTGCGCCGCGCGATCGCGGGCAGTTCGGGGCCGTTCTATGCGACCGCGCTGCTGCGCGCGTCGCGGCGGCTCGCCGATGCTGCGGATACCGCCGCACCGTCGGCACGCGACTGGGCTGCGGCATTGCGCAGCGCGGCGGATGCGATCTCCGAACTGGGCGGCGCACGTGCCGGCGATCGGACGATGCTCGATGCGCTGGTGCCGGCCGCCGATGCGTTCGATCGCGCGCTCGATCATGATCGCGACCCAGCTGGCGCATTGGCGCAAGCCATCGAGGCGGCCGAACACGGCGCGCAACGAACGGCCGGCATGACGCCGCGCGCGGGGCGTGCGAGCTATCTCGGCGAACGCGCGATCGGCACGCCGGATGGCGGCGCGGTGGCGGTCGCATGCTGGCTGCGCGCGTTGTTGCCGCACGTGCGCTAAACAGCGGTCGAGGGCTGCGCGAGCCAACGCGCGCAGGCCCTCGTGCGAGACGCATACTCCATGCGGAAGCCTGATCGCTGCACCGCGCGACCACGCGATCGAACTCATTGTGGCCCCGGCGCGGCAACGCCGGAACTGGCAATGACGCGCGTCGTGTGTCGCGAACCGGAGAACGCACACGCCCGCGATCGTCGCGAGCGCGGCGTTGCATGCCGCATCCGTCGTCTCCGCACCGATGCACACGCGCACCGCGTTCGGCCGCTCGGTGCAGCCGACGAGGAACGGATCGGGCGACGTCACCTCGATGTCTCCGTCGTTGCTTCCACATGGTCGCTCAGAAAGAGTGCAATCGTGTGCGGAACCGGGACGGTGCGGCGCGCGTGGCGTGATCCGGTTGGTTGGCGTGGCCGGTGCGCGGTCATCCAGGATCGCATCGGGCTTACAACGTCCCTACAACCCTAGGCCGACAGCCAACCCGCCACGTGCGATCGCCGCGTTCGAGCCGGATTGCAGGCGATGCATAAGAATCCGCCGCACGCTTGCAATCTGACAACTTGACCATCCCCGGATCGACCGCCTAAATTGCTCGTTGCAGATCGGCGCCCCGGCGTGCGGCATGACATGCGGATGACACAAACGATAGTTTGCTATCGAATGTTTTTGCCCCTATCATCTCGCCCATGACCAACCTGCACGACCTCCGCCTCGCCGTCAGCAGCCTGCTGGTGCTCACCGCGCGCAAATGGCGCCGCACGAGCGACACCGTGTTGACGGCGTACAACGTGTCCGAAGCGTGCGCGACGCCGTTGCTGATTGCCGGCCGCCTCGGCGAAGGCGTGCGCCAGGGCACGCTCGCCGAACACGTCGGTATCGAGGGGCCGTCGCTCGTGCGCCTGCTCGACCAGCTGTGCGCGGCCGGCCTCGCTCGCCGCGACGAGGATCCGCACGACCGCCGCGCGAAGACGATCTCGCTGACGGCCGCCGGCCGCGCGGTCACCGCGAAGATGGAGGAAGACCTGCGCATGCTGCGCGCCCAGGTTCTCAAGGGCGTCACGCGTGCCGATCTCGAAGCGACGCTGCGCGTGCTGAATGCGTTCAACGCGGCCGATGCGCAGCATCCGGCATCGCGTCCGTCTAATCCCGCCGATTCCGCGTCATGACCTATCCGAGCCTTCGCGACTGGCTGTTCTCGGGCAAGACGTTCGCCGCGTCGATGCTGGCGTTGTACCTCGGCCTGTATTTCCAGCTGCCGCGCCCTTACTGGGCAATGGCGAGCGTCTATATCGTGTCGAACCCGTTCGTCGGCGCCACGCGCTCGAAGGCGCTGTATCGCGCGCTCGGCACCGCGCTCGGCGCGGCCGCCGCGATCCTGTTCGTGCCGCCGTTCGTCGAGACGCCGTTCCTGTTCAGCATCATCGTCGCGACCTGGTGCGGCACGCTGCTCTACCTGGCGATCTCCGACCGCACTGCGCGCAGCTACGTGTTCATGCTCGCCGGCTATACGATGCCGCTGGTCGCGCTGCCGACAGTGACCGATCCGTCGACGATCTTCGACGTCGCGATTGCGCGGACCGAGGAAATCGTGCTCGGCATCGTGTGTGCGAGCGTGGTCGGCAGCGCCGTGTTCCCGAACCGGCTCGCGCCCACGCTGATCGAGCGCACCGACGCATGGTTCAAGGACGCCGCGTTCTACGGCCGCGAGACGCTGTCGGGGCATATCGCGGGCAAGGCGTTGTCGGCATGCCGGCAACGCCTCGCCGCGACCATCACCGGCCTCGAGTTCCTCTTGAGCCAGCTGAGCTACGACCATGCGCACCCGCGCGTGCTCGCTCGTGCGCAGGCGCTCGCGGGCCGCATGCAGCTGTTCCTGCCGCTGATGTCCTCGCTCGCCGATCCGCTGATCGCGCTGATGCGCGACCTGCACGTGCGACCGCCGGCACTCGACGCGCTGCTCGCCGACGCGGCAAAGTGGTTCGACGCGCCGTTGCCGGCCGTGAAGGCCGGCACCGACGGCGATGTGGCCCACGATCCGGTCGCGGACAATCTGCGCGAGCGCATCGCGTCGCTGCAGCCGTCCGACAGCGCGCTCGCGAGCTGGGACGGTGCGCTGCTGTCGAACGCGCTGTGGCGGCTGCATCAGGTCATCGACATCTGGCAGGACTGCCGCTCGCTGCGTGCGCTGATCGCGAATGAGTCGGGTGTCTGGCAGCCGCGTTACCGACACTGGCGGCTCGGCGGCACCGAGCGCTTCTTCGATCGCGGGATGATGCTGTTCTCGACGCTCACCGTCGTGCTCGCGATCGTGTTCGCATGCTCGCTTTGGATCTCGTCAGGCTGGCACGACGGTGCCGCGGCCGTCACGCTCGTGGCCGTGTCGTGCAGCTTCTTCGCCGCGCTCGACGAACCCGCGCCGCTGGTGTTCAAGTTCTTTCTGTCGACGGCCGCGAGCGTCGTGTTCGCCGGGTTGTACCTGTTCGTCGTGCTGCCGCACGTGCACGACTTCCCGATGCTCGTGCTGATGTTCGCGGGGCCGTTCATCCTGATCGGCACGCTGCTGCCGCGCCCGCAGTTCAACATGGTGACGATGCTCGTCGCGGTGAACACCGCCACCTTCATCAGCATCCAGAGCGCGTACGATGCCGATTTCTTCGTGTTCCTGAACAGCAACCTCGCGGGCGTCGCCGGGCTGCTGTTCGCGTACGTGTGGACGCGCGCGACCCGTCCGTTCGGCGCGGAACTCGCGGTGCGGCGCCTGCTGCGTTCGGGCTGGGAAGACGTCGCGCGCTCCGCGTCGACGCAGCCGCTCGACGACCAGCGCAACCACGCATCGCGCATGCTCGATCGCGTCACACAGCTGCTGCCGCGCCTCGGTGCGTCGGACGACCACCGCCATCCGTCGATCGAGAGCTTCCGCGACCTGCGCATCGCGCTGAACGCGCTCGACCTGCGCCGCTCGCGCCGCAAGCTGACAGGCGACGTGCCCGACGCGATCGACCGCGTGCTGGCCGGCGTCACCGATCACTACGCGCGCTGCGCGGCCGCGAATGCGCGACAGCCTGCACCGCCGGCGTTGCTCGGATTGATCGACGACGCGCTGCAGCGCGTGGCCGGCCGCAACCTGCCCGGCACGTCGGCCGCATCGGCGGGCGACGGCACGACGCACGACGCTCCCGCGGCGGCGCCCACGCCCGCGACACACCGCCGGCTGCACGATACGCTTCACGCGCTCGTCGGCTTGCGCCTGTCGCTGTACCCGGCCGCGTCCGCGCAGCCGCCGCATGCCGCAACGGACGGAGCGCGCGCATGATCCCGCTTTCCAACCTGTCTTTCCGACCGCGACCATGATCGGCGAAATCGACATCTTCGGCGTATTCGTGCCGGCTCCGCTCGTGCTGATGCTGATCGCCTACCTGATCAACATCGTCGTGCGCGCACTGCTCGAACGCGTCGGCTTTTACCGCCTCGTCTGGCACCGTTCGATCTTCGACCTCGGCATCTACGTGTTTGTGCTTGCCGCAGTCGTCATCGTGTCTCACCATCTCGTGGCTAGCTAACCATGAAAAAAACCTGGCTCTCGGCAGGGCAGATCCTGCTCACCCTGATCGTCGTCGTCGTGGCCGCCCTCGTACTGTGGCGGATCATCAACTACTACATGTTCTCGCCGTGGACACGCGACGGCCACGTGCGCGCCGACGTGATCCAGGTCGCGCCCGACGTGTCGGGGCTCATCACCGCGGTGCAGGTCGCCGACAACCAGGAGGTGAAGCGCGGCCAGGTGCTGTTCGTGATCGACCAGGCCCGCTACACGCTCGCGGAGCGGCTGGCCGAAGCGACGCTCGCGCAACGCCGTGCGACGCTCGCTCAGGCAAAGCGCGAATATGCGCGCAACCTGCAGCTCGGCAACCTGGTCGCCAGCGAGCAGGTCGAGGAAAGCCGCACGCGCGTCGAGCAGGGCGAAGCCGCCGCCGCCGATGCACAGGTGTCGCTCGACACCGCGAAGCTCAATCTGCAGCGCACGACGATCGTGAGCCCCGTCGACGGCTACCTGAACGACCGCGCGCCGCGCGTCGGCGAATACGTGCCGGCTGGCCGCGCGGTGCTGTCCGTTGTCGACCGCAACTCGTTCCGCGTTGACGGCTACTTCGAGGAAACCAAGCTGCGCGGCATCCAAATCGGCCAGCCGGTCGACATCGTCGTGATGGGCGAGCCGCATCCGCTGCGTGGCCATGTACAGAGCATCGTCGCCGCGATCGAGGATCGCGACCGCACGCAAGGCGCGAACCTGCTGCCGAACGTGAACCCCGCATTCAGCTGGGTGCGGCTCGCGCAGCGCGTGCCGGTGCGCGTCGTGCTCGACGAGGTGCCAGACGACTTCCGGATGATCGCCGGTCGCACCGCGACCGTCGCGGTGCGCACCCACACGCGCCGCGACGACAATGCGAAGCTGGCTGCCGGCGCCTCCGCGGCAGCCGTGCCGCCTGCGGCATCCGCACACGCGGCCGTCAGCGCGACGGGAGCATCGCAATGAAGCGGCACGGCTTGCGCCTCGCGGCGGCACTCGCGCCGCTCGCGCTCGCACTCGGCGCGTGCAAATCCGTCGGCCCCGACTACAAACTGCCCCAGCAGGCATACGTGAATGCGCCGCTCGCGAACCACGCGCTCGACGACGCGAACGGCACGCTCGTGTCGCGCGATGCGGTGCCCGGCAACTGGTGGCAGCTGTACGACGATCCCGTGCTCGATGAACTCGTGCGCAGTGCGCTGAAATCGAACACCGACCTGCGCGTCGCCGCGGCCAACCTCGCGCGTTCGCGCGCAGCGCTGGAAGTCGCGAACGAGCAAGGCGGCTTCTCCGGCAGCGCGGAAGCAGCCGTGCAGCGTGCGCAGGAATCGGCCGAGCAATATCTGCTCGAAAACAAGCTGCCGGTCGTGAACGAAGGCGCGGTCGGCATCAGCGTGTCATACGAGCTCGATCTGTTCGGCAAGCTGCGGCGCGGCGTCGAGGCCGCGCGCGCGGACAGCGAAGCCGTGCAAGCGGCCGCCGACCTCGCGCGCATCACCGTCGTCGCGGACGTCGTGCGTGCGTACGTCGAATCATGCTCCGCCGGCGACGAACTCGCGATCGCGAAGCAGTCGCTCGCGCTGCAGCAGCAGCGCGTGAAGCTGTCGCAGCGCCTGCGCGACGCGGGACGCGGCAACCAGACCGACGTCACGCGCGGCGTCACGCAGGTGCGCACGCTCGCGGCCGACATCCCGCGCTTCGAAGGCCGCCGCAAGATCGCGCAATACCAGCTCGCCGCGCTGCTCGCGCGTTCGCCCGCCGACCTGCCGAAGCGGGTCGCCGAATGCGAGCGCCTGCCGAAGCTGCGCCAGCCGATTCCGATCGGTGACGGTGCCGCGCTGCTGCGCCGCCGTCCCGACGTTCGCGAAGCCGAGCGTCAGCTCGCCGCCTCGACCGCGCGGATCGGCGTCGCGACCGCCGCGCTGTATCCGTCGATCAGCATCGGCGCGTCCGCCGGTTCGGTCGGCGTCGCCGCCGACCTGTTCTCTTCCACCACGAATCGCTGGTCGTTCGGACCGCTGATCAGCTGGTCGTTCCCGATCAACGGCCAGCGCGCGCGCGTGCGCGAAGCGGAAGCGGCGACCGGCGGCGCGCTCGCGCACTTCGACGGCGTCGTGCTGAACGCGCTGCGCGAAACGCAGTCGAGCCTCGCGGCCTATGCGGCCGACGTGCAACGCACCGATGCGCTGCGCACGGCCTACGAATCGGCGCGTAGTTCCGCTGACGAAACGCACCGGCTGTATGCCGCCGGCCGCGAGTCGTTCATTTCGGATCTCGATGCGACGCGCACGCTGACGAGCGTGCGTGCGCAGGTCGCCGCAGCCGAAGGCCAGGTCGCCGCCGACCAGGTGAAGTTGTTCCTCGCGCTCGGCGGCGGATGGGAAGGCGATGGAACGGCCGCTGCGGCGCAGCAGACCTCGGCGGCGGGGGCGCCGGCTGCCGCGTCGGCCGCTGTAAAGTAAGCGCGCGCGGGGCGGCACGGCGTACACGAAATGCCTGTTGTCGCGCAGCATCGTGCGCGGTTTCGCATGTCCAGTATGCCGATGCCGACGTCGCGCTTCACCTGCATTGCCGGTAAACTCGTCCGCGGTTTCCGCCATTCGCTCGCCGCCCGCCGGGCGGCCCTTTCCCGGAGAGTCATCATGCGCACCAGCGCCCGCAATCAATTCGCCGGCCAGATCAGCGCCGTCAAGCCCGGTGCCGTCAACGACGAAATCACGCTGCGTACCGAGGACGGCCTCGACATCGTCGCCGTGATTACGCACGGAAGCGTAGCATCGCTCGGTCTCGCGGCCGGCGCGAAGGCCTTCGCGCTCGTCAAGGCATCGTCGGTGATCGTGATGGTCGACATCGACAGCAGCAAGGTGTCGGCGCGAAACAGTGTCGCGGGCACCGTGTCGTCGATCGCGAAGGGCGCGGTCAATTCGGAAGTCGTGATCAAGGCCGCAGGTGGTACGGAGATCGTCGCGATCGTCACCAACGACAGCGTCGATCGTCTCGGCCTCGCAAGCGGCAAGGCCGCGTCCGCGCTCTTCAAGGCGTCGAGCGTGATCGTCGGGGTCGAGTGATCGCCCGGTCGATCGTGCAACGACGTCCCGCCATTCGCCGCGCCCGGGGGGGCGCGCAACGCGCGGCCGGCTTGCAGGCGCATACGATGACGTCTGCGCTCGAGCATGCGCATCGGCGCATATTGCAAGCGCTGCTGTCCGGCGCGGCCGACGCCGATTCCCCGGATGCAAGTCTGTTCGGTGAGCTCATTGCGGCACGTGCATGCCGCAATGAGCTCGCGCTGCTCGGCCTGTCTCCCGCCCGGTTGAGCGGCCTGCTTGAGCGCCAGTTTCCGCACCTGAATTCCACCGATGCGGCCGCGTTCGTGCCGGTGCTCACCATCGCACCGCTGCCGGCCGTGCACGCGCGGTTCGTCGCGACGCTGCACGCGCTGCTGATGCGGGATGCGCATCCCGCCGCCGCGCACGACGATGCCGACTGCGTCGCTGCAATCGTCGCGCATGCGTGCCTGCGCCCCGATCACCTGTGGCGCGATCTTGGTCTTGACGGACGCGACGCGGTCACCGCGATGCTCGATCGCTATTTCCCCGCGTTTGCCGCACGCAATGTCGCGCAGCTGCGCTGGAAGAAATTCCTCGCCCAGGAAGTGGCCGCATCGCTTGGCCTCCAGCCCGGGCCCGCGCCCGGATGCCCGGGCTGCGAGGATTTCGAATTCTGCTTTCCCCCGGGACGATAATCGCGACCGCGGCCTGCGCGGCTTGCCGGTGCGCATCGTTTGACCGATGATGCGCGCCATCCGTCCGCGCATTTTCCCACGCGTTCGTTCGACCGCAACGCTCATTGGAGAAACAGCCTTGACCGACTTTGCGAGTCCCAATCTGCCGTCGCGCGATTTCGAAGCCACGTCGCTGTTCTACGCGAAGCTCGGGTTCGTCGAAACCTGGCGCGACGATGGCTGGATGATCCTCAGACGCGGCGATCTGCTGCTGGAATTCTTTCCGCATCCCGGTCTCGATCCGGCCACGAGCTGGTTCAGTTGCTGTTTCCGGCTCGCTGACGTCGGTGCGTTTTTCGACGAGGTACTCGCCGCCGGCATTCCGGAGCAGACGACCGGCTGTCCACGCGCGCATCGACCGAAGCGCGAAGGATGGGGCGGTACCGTCGGCGCGTTGATCGACCCGGACGGGTCATTGATCCGATTGATTCAGACGGAAGACTGAGTCGCGACCGGCCGGCCGCATCGAGCAACGCCGACGCGGCGCCGCGGGCACCCAATAACGTCCCCATAAACCGGTACCTTTGCGATGCGCATTGCACGCAGCGCGCGTCATTCTGCTTTGCCGCGCAAATCAGTGCCGATGGCGGTGGTGAATGTCCGGGAAATGCGCGTGACTGTGCGTGATCGGCAGGTGCACGTGCGGATGCGTGTGCGGTGCATCGCCATCGTACGGAAAATCGTGCGTGTGCTGATGATGTTCGTCGTGCCGATGCCGGTGCGTATGCTCGAGTCGTTCATGCGCGTGCTCGTGTTCGTGCCGTTCACGCACGTGCAACCAGATGCCGAGCGCCATCAACGCGGCCGCGATCCAGAACGTGACGGACGGCAGAGCCGGCCAGATCAGCAGCGACAGCACGACGCCGAACAGCGGCGCCACCGAAAAATACGCACCCGTGCGCGCGCTGCCGAGATGGCGCAGCGCCACGACGAACAACACGAGACTGATCCCGTAGCCGCCGAGGCCGGTCAGCATCGCGGCGGCCGCGGCCGGAATGGCGGGCAGCGCCGCGCCGGTCGCGAGCGCAATGCCGATGTTCACGGGCCCGGCGACCAGGCCTTTCGCGCACGCGATGACCATCGCATCGTTCGCGGCGACCTTGCGGGTCAGGTTGTTGTCGATCGCCCAGCACAGGCATGCGCCGGCAATCAGCAACGCGCCAATCGGCACGCCCGCGCGCCCCGGGCCCCACGACAGCAGCGTGCCGCCGGCGACGATCGCAAGCATGCCGAGAAACACCTGAAGATCCACGTTCTCGCGAAACACGACCCACGCGATGACCGCCGTCAGCACGCCTTCGAGATTGAGCAACAACGCACTCGTCGCAGCCGGTGTGCTCGACAGCCCGAGCATCAGCAGCGCCGGGCCCGCGACGCCGCCGGCCGCGATCGCGCCGGCAAGCCACGGCAGATCCGAGCGTTGCAGCGGCGCGGCGTTCTCGGCCGGCGCGCGGCGGCGGTGCAACCCGCGCAGCAGGATCCCGACGCCGAGGCCGATCCCGCTGCCGAGATAGAACAGGCCGGCGACCATGAACGGCGACATCGCGCCGATCAGTGCCTTGGCTAGCGGCGTCGCGGCGCCGAACAGCGCGGCGGCGGTGAGTGCGACGAGGATCGCGGAATGTCTCGGAATCATGATGCGGTCTTTGCGTAGAGCATTGTGCGTATGGAATCGGCAAGCTTCGTGTGATGCAGTGGCGCGTACGGTTCGCCAGATGCCATTCAATTTCGGGGAATGTCGGGCGAGTTGCGCTGGCTTTGAGGTACCTGTCGCGTCATGCGGTGCCGGCAACGTGCCGGCCCGACGATTCGTGCTGGGGAGATTATC
The DNA here is from genome assembly GCF_003858025.1 of Burkholderia sp. Bp9004. Lineage (NCBI taxonomy): Bacteria > Pseudomonadati > Pseudomonadota > Betaproteobacteria > Burkholderiales > Burkholderiaceae > Burkholderia > Burkholderia sp. Bp9004. The sequence goes on from NZ_QTQD01000027.1 coordinate 78,372, forward strand.
GCGCGTGTGTCACGGGTCGCCAACTGACGGACGGGCGACCGTGCGGTGCGTCCGGACATTACCCCGTGGTCTGTCGAATACGGCCGCACCTCACGTTTGACAGCGGCTCACGTGCGAGAAATTCGCGTAGGGGCGAATCCGGTTTTCACCTGGAATCCAACCACATTAGGAAAACGAATTATTGTGATGAAACACGAGTGGATGGGCGTGGGTCACCAACACGATGACACACGCGTCGGCCGTCTGTCCGCAAGCATCGATGCGCAGCCGCGCGCGACGCCCGTCTACGCAACGTTCGCCGGGTTGCGGCGCCACCGCGTATTCATGATGCACGCCGCCCCTGATCGATATCCCGTCGCCTCGCCATGCTTGCGCGGTGTGACAGATAGCTTGCGCACACGGCGTCCACTGACACGCTTTCGTCGTCGGGTCACTTGGCAGTTCGATGAGGATTGGGTGAGGCTGACTGGCTGTGCCGCCAGCGGCGGCAGTCCCGACCTGCCCCGGAGGACAGGTCGGTCTGTCATGTGATGTGATGCGCTGCATGCGCGGCGCAGGCAGGCCGTCACCGCGCGGTCGCGCGGCGACACATCGCGCGTTACTCGCTCGCGGCCGTTTGCTGCTCGGGCTGCGGTGCTGCGTCTTCCGGTGCTTCCGCGGTCGCCTGCTGCGGCGCGGCGGCGGCCTGCGCTTCCACCTTCGGCTGCTGCGGTGCGCCCTTCGCCGCTTGTGCGCCACCCTTGTTGCCCGGACGGCGCGACTTCAGCCGGCGCGCACGCGCCGCGTCGTCGTGCGTCACGCGCCCCGCTTCGTTACCTTGCAGATCGACCCGCACCGCGTCTTCGACGAGACACGACCAGTAACGATTGCCGCGGCACCACGTGGACATCGCCTCGCGCAGCTCGGCCTCGCTCAGGCCGACGGCTTGCGCCTCGCGAGCGAGGTCGTCCCAGATACCGACCTTCAGCGGCACCTTCGGAGCCGGATTCTTCGGGAACGCGCGCGGGAACCGGCGCTGCAGTTTGCCGATCGCAACGATGACCGGATCGACCGGCGTCGACGGCTTCGCCGAAGCGGGCTTCGCGCCGGACGACGCTTTCGCCCCGGCACCCGATTTGGCCCCCCGAGCTGGCCGGTCGCCGGATTTCGGCTTCGCGCCTGCGTCCGGTTGCGTAGCCGGTCGCTTCGCGTTGCGCTCCTGCTTGGCCTTTGCTGCGAGCTGCGCCCGCAATTCGGCAAGTTGTTCAAAACCCATAAATTCAATCCACCAGGAATATAAGGTGTGGTTCGTGCAGCCATTCCGCACATCGGCGTTCGCCGCATCGCCTGCGGCGCGTCTGCCACCGACGCGGATCATTGCGGGGCCGCATCGCCACCACCACTGTTTCAGGCACCCGGCCACGATGCCGGACAAAGGCAGGAGTGGAAGTATACCGGTACCCGCGGCCGCCGGTTGACTCACCGGTTCGCATTTGACGGATCCGGGGGAACGAGAATGCGTCCGCGCGGTCGTGTTGCGCATTATGGCGGCGTTTTCTCGGTAGATCGACACTCGCGTTACGTAGTGTCGTTTCCGGTACTCTCGGCTTCAGTGCGCCGGTCACGCGACGCATCGGTTACTCCACAGTCCGAAATGGCGAGCGATGGTACGGATAGCGAAGACGCCAAATTCTGCCGACTCGCATCGTCCGGAAGACCGGGCTTTCGCATACGATCCGTGCGGCGTGGCGAGTGTGCATCGATCTCTGCCGCCACGCTATTAGTTGCGCCCGCATCGATCGTCGAGCGTACGACGGCATCGGAAAGTGAGCAGTATGGGCTGGCTCGACAGTTGCCATGCGTATGGCGCTTCACGCGATCTCGTGAAAAGCCTGTGGCCCGAATACCATCAGCCGCCAGTGTCGACAAAGGCCAACTAGGGCATCGACATTCCATGGTGCCGCTGCCGCAAACGAGGATGCAATTCGCACGAGCAGTGTCTCGCGAAAATTGCGCGTCGCCGGAATTCGCTGCAATCGGGCACAGCACGGCAGGCATCGCGCTCCGGTCGTTGCGCGCGGCTGCGGTTCCGCTTCGGCTGGCTTGATCGCCGGCAATCAGAACACGCCGAGTGCAAGACCCGCAGCGAGCCCCGCGCCGATCTCCGCGCAGCGCGCGAGATCCTCGCTACCAATCATCTTCGGCGCGAGGATCCGCTCCGGCGTCTGCGCATGGGTGCAGACGATCAGGCCCGGCATCACATTCCTGAGCCGCCATCCGGTCGCGATCCGGTCGATCTGACGCAGCGCGTTCTGACCGTCGCTGCCAGCACAGATCATCGCCGCATAGGGGCGGCCGTTCACACGATCGAGCGCAGCGTAGTAGCAACGGTCGAAGAAGTCCTTCATCAGCCCGGACATCGCGGCGAGATTTTCCGGTGTAGCGAACAAATAGGCGTCGGCGGCGAGTACGTCGTCCGCGCTGGTCGCATCCGCACGCTGCAATCTGACGTTGACGCCGGATTGCTCGCGCGCGGCATCCGCGGCCGCTTCGGCCATCTGCTGCGTGCCTCCGGTCATCGTGTGATAGACGATCAACAGCGTCTTCATCGGTTTTCGCTCACGTTCGGTTTCATTTGCGCCTGCCGCACGCGCCGGTACGGCTCAATCCGGCTACGTCGACGTCCGTATCAGTGCCTGCGTCCGCTGGTTGTCGAATGGCGCTTTCCTCGAGGCAGAGGATGAGACTCGCCTTGCGTATATCGACGCAATTGTTCCGCTTCGCGCTTCGCACGACGCGCGGTCAATCCCGCCCGGTACCTTACACACCGGCGTGGTCTGCGCGCGAGTAGTACGCAAGAAACATGTCGGCAGCCGTTTCCGCGACCTTCTGTTGTTCCTGCGCGCCGAGCGGCGGCTGGCCCATCGTCACTTGCGGCCAGAACGCGAACGCTTTCACGATCCCGTGCAGTTGATGCGCGGCGAAAACGGCATCGGTCACCGACAACCGGCCAGCCGCCGCAGCTGCACGAATCCAGACCGTCACGTCTTCTTCGCGCTCGCCCATGCGTTCGACCATGTCGCGCGCGCGTTCCGGCGAATGGATAGCCGCACCGATCGCGACGCGGGCAAGTGCAAGAAATGCTTCGTCATTCAGCAACCGCAACTTGCGGCCCAGCAGCGCGAGCAGTTGATCGCGCAGTGGGACGTCGGCGCAGTAGGCCGGCGCGCCGGCGCTCAGCGTCGCGTCCCACAGCTGATTCAGGATCGCCGCGAACAATGCTTCCTTGCCCGGGAAATGGTTGTAGACGGTGCGCTTCGACACGTCCGCGCGCGCTGCGATGCGATCCATGCTGGTCCCGTCATAGCCAGCCGCAAGGAATTCCTCGATCGCCGCGGCGAGTATTGCCGCACGCTTTCGGTCGGTCAGCCGTTGAGGAGAAGTGCTCGTATCCATTCAAAAAATTTTACACCCCTGAGTTTACTTTTCCCAGGGATAAACTACACTGCTCGGTGTACTTTATTTTCCGGACGAATCGACATGGCTTCGCCTCTCGTATTTCTTCATCGCGTACTGGGTTTCGCCGCCGCCAGGCGTGGCCGCACACTGTCCGGCGAGTCGCCGCAGCACAACGGCGAACGCTTCAGCAACGTTGCACCGGCACCGGCCGAAGGCTTCGGCAAAACACTTGGCATCGCATGGAACATGCTGGTCAACAAGCCACGCAACACGGTTCCGACAGGCGCATTGCCCATCGATTCACTGACTCGCGAACAACTCGGCGCGGCCCCCGACCGCAGCCTGTATCGGCTAGGGCATTCAACACTGCTGTTGAAACTGCGCGGCGAATTCTGGCTGACCGATCCTGTATTTGCCGAACGCGCATCGCCGTTCCGGCGCATCGGCCCCAAGCGCTTTCATGCGCCGCCGATCGCGCTCGTGGACCTCCCGCCGTTGCGTGGCGTGCTCCTGTCGCATGATCACTACGATCACCTCGACCGTGAAACGGTGCTCGCACTGGCAGCCACCACTGGCGTGTTCGTTACCACGTTGGGCGTCGGCGACCGGCTGATCGAATGGGGTATCGACGCGAAAAAGGTACGCCAGATCGACTGGTGGCAAAGTGTCGACGTCGATGGTCTGACGCTGACCGCGACACCGGCACAGCACTTCTCCGGACGCAGCCTGTTTGACGGCAACAGCACGCTGTGGGCGTCGTGGGTCATCGTCGACGACGATTTGCGGGTGTTCTTCAGCGGCGACACCGGCTACTTCGACGGTTTCCGGACTATCGGCGAACGGCTTGGGCCCTTCGACGTGACGCTGATCGAGACCGGGGCATACGACCCACAATGGCCCTACGTGCACATGCAGCCGGAAGAAACCGTGCAAGCGCACATCGACCTGCGCGGTCGCACGCTGATGCCGATTCACAACGGCACGTTCGATCTCGCGATGCACCGTTGGCAAGAGCCGTTTGAGCGCGTCACCGCGTTGGCCATGGTACGCGGGGTCGAGTTGTCGACACCCAGGATGGGCGAGCGACTCGATCTGAATGCGCCGCATCGCGGCGAACGTTGGTGGCGAACGGTCGATGAGCCAGCAAAGACTCCAGCAACGAAGACGCGCTGGTGGCAGCAGCTGTGCGTATGGCAGGCGACGAAGTAGGTTCGCTGGCCGCGGCGGTTTCTGGACGAGAACGCCGCGGCGGTGAATTTTCCTGGTGATATACGGCTTCGCAACGGGCTCTTTGGTCGATCGTCGGCGACGATGATCAATCACCCCCGACAGCAGACATCCGGCGAAGGCCAAGATATACACGGTCGAACCAATTGTGGCGATGCGCTTCACCTTCTTGACGCAAAGTCTGCAAATTCCCGCTCCATCTGCACAGTGATAGATACAGGCCAAGCCCATCGGAAACTGCCTTCCGAGGCCGTCTGTAGAATCCGTCTTCGCTCAACGCCGCCGTTGGGACGAGGCGCCCGCTTCGGTTTCTCCCGTCACGTACAGGTTTGCAATCCGCGCTGTTGGCGCAGCGCGTTGTCACGTGACAACTAGCGATGACGAACTCACTACACCTCTTGAATCCGCTGCTGGCCTGTTCCGCTCGATGTTTGAGATCCCCGCAGATCGATCGAACTGCGCGCTCATCGGCGAAACGTATCGTTTATCACAAAATACGTTTCAATTGATACGTCATTGCTTCAGCCGTCATTATCTAGACCCAATAGCGCGCCCCGGGTTCATGCGCCCCCATTTCAACCGTCGTCGATGCTCATTTTGCGTGAAACAACATGAAGAAAGTAGCGCAACCCATTGCTAGGCAAGGGTTTCCGCAAAGACACCCATTTAGAAGAATTGTTTCACGCCCTGCTGATTTACGCCATTTCCCCTCGGCGACGCGCAGGAATTCGCGCCCCAAAAGCCCGTCAAGAATGTGAGGCGACGCCGATGCTCTCGATCGTCCGATCGACGGCCCACACAATAAGACTCTGCTGTACCCCTCCCCTGTCTCATCGTCGTTGCCTGTAGATGCAGATCAGCCCATTTATTAGGGCCACATCATTCGCTGGAATTAGTGTTCCATCGGACGCTGAGAGCATGCTCGCTCGGGCGCGTCTAGAGATGACATCAATTTGCTCGACCAACATAGATCACTCACTTATCCCCGGCTAGCCAGCACCTCCTCGTACTTCGTCGCTGACGATGCCGCGTCGATGTCGAGTCGATCCTTTCGGCGTCCATCCGCAACGGTTGTCACGTGACAACAACCCGATCGCTTTCGCGTCAGTAACCGGGCCCAATCGAACACGACCAAGCCATATATCCCATGAACTTCTTCACGCCCGCGACTTCTACAGTGGGTGCGCCGAGGCTGACGATATGTGTCCAGAAGCAACGCCTTGCCGTGTTGTCACGTAACAACACGCAGCAGTCGCCAGCACCAGCACCAGCACCAGCCGTCATATCTGAACACTGACCGCCGTAATGAGGAGCGAGGAAGAAAAAACACCGGAATTATCAGCGCGCGTCGCATCGGCATGCCTGCCGTCGAGCACCATTTGAGATCCGAGCCAGCCAAATTCGACTTGTCACGTGACAACTTTGGATCCCGACGCCGCCGCGGGCCACAAGCTGAATGCCAAACTACGGCAGAATTCCCACCGATCGCGAGACACATTCAGGAATCGGCACTGTGACCTCTTGTCGCTACTAGCACTGAAGTCCTCAGTACTTCATCAGCACCTTCCGTCTCGAATGCAATGTCATCTATTTTTATTTTTCACCCACTTTCAAATCACAAATACTTGCTTGCCATTTGACGTACTTGTCACGTGACAACAACATCTATAAGAAAATTTCCATTTTCATATAGCACTTTCTGGACTTTCCAACAATAAATGCATATATTACGAAAAACTCCTAGGAGGGAATTTAATGGCTTTCAAGATCGCCGTCAGTAATCAAAAAGGTGGTACTGGAAAGACCACCATCTCCGTCAATATCGCTGCTGCCTTCGAGGCAGGTGGCAACAAGGTCGCCTTGATCGATGCCGACCCTCAAGGCACATCAGTCAGATGGGTGACGAGCGGCGAAAATACGCTCCCGATGACGGTTCTGTCGTTGGCCCCAGCCGGCCGCGGCATCGGCGGCGAGATCAAGAAGCAGGATGCGAATTTCGATGTGATCGTCGTCGACTGCCCGGGCAACCTCGAAGACCCACGCATCGCGTCCGTGCTCGAGGTCGCCGATTTCTGCCTCGTGCCGCTGTCTCCGTCGCCGGCCGACCTGTATAGCACCGTCGCGATGATTCGCATGATCGAATCGATGCGTGCCGTTCGTAACCCGAATTTGTCTTCCGCATTGATGCTGAATAGCGTCAATGGAAAAACTAAAATGCGAGAAGAAATTTTAAAAATTCTAAGGGCTGAAGAAATAGGGGAGCATCTGCTCGACAGCCAGATCGCGCAGCGCGAGGTCTACCGGCAGACGTTCGCCCTCGGCACCACAATCCATCATCACAATCGATACCTGAAGGGGCTGAAGGAAGCCCGCGCGGAAATCGAGAGACTGGTCACCGAAATGGCCCAATACATCGCGTCGACGCGCGCTACCGGAGCCGCTCATGGCTAAGGACACATCGAAAGAGAAGAAACCGACCGGCAACCTGCATCTCGCAGCCGGCTTGCTGCGTGGGCTCGCACAGGAAAACGCGGCGCTGGAAACGCGCCTGCCGGAGCCGACGCCCGCGTCGAATCCCGCCGCCGAAGCCACACCCCCCGTCGCCCCGACCGCCTCCGCCTCCGACGCGCTCGACCTGGGCGCGCCGCAGAAAGTCGCGGTCAAGGACTGCATCCCGAACCCGTTCAACCCGCGCGTGTTCTATTCCGAGTCGAGCCTGCACGAGCTCGCTTTGACGTTGAAGCGGGAAGGACAGATCGAGCCGATCAAGGTCACGCGTCTCCCGGAGTTTCCCGGCAAGCTCGTCGTGATCGACGGGCAACGCCGCTTGCGCGCGACGAGCATCAACGGCGACGAAACGATCAACGCGACGTTTCGCACGGACCACACACCCGAGCAGCTGTACACGATCGCGTATCGCGCCAACCACGACCACGAACGCCAGACCATCTTCGACGATGCAGTCGCATGGAAGCGTCTCCTCGACGAAAAGGTCTTCCCCGACCAGAACACGCTCGCGGAGAAGATCGGCAAGGACAAGGCATCGATCAGCAAGACACTATCGCTGAACGCACTGCCGAACACGCTGCTCGAACGGATGGCCAGCGCGAACGATGTGGTCGGGTTGCAGGCCGCGTACTTCCTGAAACTGATTTTCGAGCGCCTGGGCGAACCCGCTGCCGATCGTCTGCTCACGGCGGTGATCGACCGTAAAAAGTCGGTGCGCGACCTCGAGAATTTCCTGCGCGCACAGAGCGACGGCAACAAGAAGACGGGGCGCACGCGTTACAGCGTTCGACACGATTTCGCGCTCGAATCACGCGCGATCGGTCAGCTGAAAACCTATCCGGACGGGCGTCTGGATCTGCAACTGAAGGGAGTCGATGCGTCCCATCAGGAAGCGCTGGCCGACCGGCTCAAGACCGTGATCGATGCATACGTCGCCGAACTGGCGGTAGCCGCGCAAAAGTAAAAGAAGGCGCCCAAAAGCAAAGGCCTCGCACCTGCATGGCACCGCGCGTCGGATGAAGTCCGGTGCACGGTGCATGCCAGGCTGCGAGGCCTTGATCAGTTGGTCGCGAGGCTGCTTTTCAGCAGGAATTCCAGCAAATCGTCTGAGGTGGGTTCGCCCCAGGTGTCGAGCGCCAGCCACCGGAAGAAGCTGGTTTGCGCCAGCTTGCTCGCCTTCTTCTTCGGCGACAGCGTGAGATCCTTCGACCCAGCCACCGTTTCGTTGTAGCGCTCGATCAGCTTGGTCTGGTCGTCGATCTCCAACTCGCGGAAATACGCGCCGGCTTCGTCGACCTTCGCGGCCAGGTACTTGTCGCGAATCTGTTCCTGCTTGCTCTGCCCGGATTCCTTTGCCGGCGCGGCCGTCTCGGTCCCCTGTCCGTCGGCCAGCGTATAGCCGTGCGTCAGCGCCTTGCGGAAATACGCGGCCACGTTGTCGACCGGCGCTGCATTCTTTTTCGTAGTCCGATTGAGCGTATAGGCGATCGCCGCCTTGATGCGCTGCACACCGTACTGCGTAATCAACCGACGCGCTTCCGAACGCGGGATGCCGAACTTGGCGACCTCGTCGACGAGTGCTTCGTTCTTGACGTCGCCTTCCTCGACCGTATCCGCGCTCTGCTTGCGCGTCACCTTGAACTGGACGGCCTCCACGCTGCGACCTGACTTGTGTTCGATCAGCTCGAGCGTGTGGTCGGAAACTTCGTTCACCTCCTGAATGCACGGCACCAGGACCTTGCTCTTGAAGAGCTTGTACTCCTTATAAGACTGCGACGCCTTGTCCTGACCGAGAATGAGATCACGGAATTTCGGCAGTGGAATTTTTGCCGTGATGCCGATCCCCTCGTAGCGCACCGTGTTTTCCCAAAGGGCAAGCGAGTGCGAGCGCCGAAACTCGCGCGCGATCCGCATATCGATGAGCGCGTAGATTTCCGGATTGAGCAGCTCGCTGCGAATCTGGTCGGAGAAGCTGTACTTCAGCACCGATTGCTCGAGCTCGGCGCCGGCGAGCAGGCCTGACGCCTTCCACACCGTCGAGCGGTCGGCGGCAAGGTAGTCCCAGTTGACGACGGTACTGATCAGCGAGTTGACCGTGTCCTTCACATACTTCGTGTTGTTGCTGTTCAACCCGCTCTCGTGCGACAGCGCGGCGATCGAGATCGAAAAGCTCGTCCGGCCGGGCTCGAACGCTTCCTGACGAAGGGCGTTCTTGATCAGCGAGCTGAACATCTTGCGCTGCTGCAGACCGATCTTTCCGGACTTCGGAGCGATATGAATTGCCTGGACCGCCTTGCGCAGCAGATCGGGTGGCTCGGGCGTCTGAAATAGCGAAACCTGCTTGTCGGAGCCTTTGATTGCGGGCTTGCGCGGCATCGTGATGTCCGGAGAAGGTGACCGTGTTGATGGCGGACTTTATACCTTTTCGAGCCATCGAGCAACGCCTTCATCTCCAGTATCACTTTTACTATCGTCGATAAAGCATTGTCTCAAAATGAAAAATTCCATTTTCACGATTTGTGCGAAACCCCATATCCATATACCTTTCCACCAAAAACAGCTCCCAAAACCTGCTACCTGTGTTGGCTGTCGCCAGAATCCGGCACGGGACTTGCCCTACTGAAGGTACCCATTCATGGGAAATAATCCGGTGGAACTGGATGTGCGGACCCGATTCGTGGTGCCCTGCAACACGGTCTGCGATCTCCCATAAAACGCTACCTTTAGCACGTCCCATGGATAGGTACCTATCAAGATCCGCCAGCTTGGCGTTTTATCTTCATCTGTGGCAGGCAGGCGGAAATACCTCCCATAAATGACTACCTTAAGATTTCCCCACAGATGGTGACCTATCCGCAGGCCTGATCCTGTTTATGGGACCCCAGTTCCTCAGGAACAAGCAGAATGAGATCATTCTGTCCGCGCCACCACCCATAAACGGCTACCTGGAATCCATCCCATAACCGGCAACCCAATATGAAATGCTGTGCCCGGCACCGTAGACGAATAAGCAAGAGGGCACCATAAACGGGTACCTATAGATTCCCCCATAGAGGGCTACCTGAGGCGTTTTTGGGCCCGATTCCCATAGCTGGCTACGCGTGCCCCATATCCACAACCCCCATTTCCCACAGCGCGGTACCCGATTCCCCAAATCCACAGACCTGAAACCCCATATTCTTCCGCCTGTGCCCCCATAAATGGGTACCGAACCCCTGTCAAACCCTTACCAGACAAGGCTGTGAGCCGTCTAAAAGTAGTTAAAGATGTAAACGTTGTTTATCAAAGATGTAAACACACGTGCGCCTGTGCAGAAAAACAACCCCCATAAACCGCTACCCAAGCGAACCAGTGAGGCTCGACAAGCACAGCAATCCTGACGCAAGGCCTGTGGATCCCTCGATATCTGCCTCATTTTGCAAGCGTTCCAGGCCTGACAAGGCTTCCAATGAAGGTGAGTACCTACTAACAAATGCTCAAACGTAGAAACTTATGGGAGGGAATTGGTGTTTTCGGGACATAGGTTCCCACCTATGGGATTGAAAAATGCAGGCAGCGGTCCGTTTTCCGTCAGGGATTACCCGCAGACGACGGCAGCCCCGCTCGACACAGAAGCACCGCGAGTTTCCGTCACGGCGGTGAAAAATCGCCGGAATTCATTCTCAGGCCGTTTTTTTTGCGTCAGCGCCGGGGCTTCCGCGGAAAAGTCTTCGGCTGTCACGTGTTGATCTGCCTGTCACTTTCCAGTCGATGGCGCGTGCACAGACGAAATTGGCTGGCTCTCGACCCGCTCATTCTTCATCGCGGTTTTCTACCTTTTGGTCAGTATCGGATTTGGTACAGCGTTCCGATCGACGCGACCAGAATCGCATCGCTGTGCCGATCGAGACGCTGACCGCGGCCGCTTGATCACGACGATCCTGGCAACTGCCTCGAACGTGAGGCTGGCGTCATCAACATGGCTCATCCTCATCGGATCCGCACTCGACTCCCGAAAATTCTCACCGCTGGAAGTTGCCCCGTCCTGTAAAAGCTCACCTACAAGGTGTCCGTCGGATTAACAAACCGTGCGCGCGACGCCTCCGCACCAGATGCGGCCGCACAATGGAAAAGCTGTGATGAATGCGCCACGCGCTGGACGTGTCGCCGTCCTTGCCGCACAAGCTCGAGACGCTTCGTGACGTCGGTACGATGCCAAGCGCCACGCATTCGCACAGGCGACCGCTCGCGTGATGCTCGTGCGCAATCGTGAACGAATGCCGATCGAAGAGTTCACCTTGCGCGGCGAAGGTCGCCTCTACCTGCAAACGTCATCTCCCACATCTGGCGACGAATAGAATCGAACAGGTAGCCATGCGTGCGACATGCGGGGGAATGCGACAGGCTCGGTGCAGAATGAATCGTGGTCGTTTATGGGAGGAACCGTCGTTCGCGCGGGAGCGAGTCACAACATGGCGCACAGGTTCGCGATTTCGTCGTCTATCCCGCTCATGGGGCGACGATCGCATTGCACGAGCAGCAGATTCCACAGGTGAAACAGTCGGCGTCGTGCGAGTGCATGCATCACCGAAATCGATCTCATCCTCATCGGCAATCTGCACCGTATCGGTGGAACGATCCGCTTCGCCACGCGGTTGCCGCGGTCGTGCATGCTGAGTGATTCCCGAGCGCGATGCGTCGTCGTGGCCCCTGCAAAACGCGGATCGGGCGGGCGCGGGATACGTGCCGATACGACGTCTCCCATACGTGTATCCCCAAGAATGCACGCATGATGGCGCCACATTTTTTGCAACGCGGTTATGATGCAAAGGCCCTGACCGCGACATGAAGACCGACCAGGGGCAGGGGCGGTATCTCGATGTGCTTTCACTCCGTGACCAATCAGAAAAGAGAGTTCAGCGATGCGAATCCAGATCAAAAAACTGACGCTGGCTGCTACAGCAGCAGCGTTCCTCTTCGGCTCGGCCGCTCCGGTGTTCGCGCAGACCGACGCCAGCGCACCGGCCGCATCCGCCGCATCGGATGCGAAAGCCGCGAAGCGTGAAGCACGCAAGGCAGCTCGGGCAAAACGCAAAGCCGAACACAAGGCAGCGCGCGCGAAGAACAATGCCGAGCTGAAGAAACTCGAAGACGCTGGTTACAAGCCGGCGGCCAACGATCCGAACTATCCGCAGAATCTGCAGAACGCTGAGAAGAAGGCGGGCGAAGCCGCTGGCGCAAGCCAATAAGCGTTCCCCCCACGAGACAAACCCCGGTGCGAACCGGGGTTTGTCGTTTCTGCGCTGAAACGCGATGCGCGACCGGTCATCGTGCAGGTGCGACATCCGCATCAATTGATTCGACATCCTTTGTTTTTTTGGTGGGATGAATGCCATCTCGATGCGTCGAATCTTCCTGCTCTCCGTGAACGACACGCGCCATTCTGCTTGTTCAGTTTCAGAGGAATCCTACGGAACACAACTGACCGCTGGATGAATCACGAGACGAAAAGCGATCATGCACGAGCAATACGGCTCCGCACAAAGGCACACGAAACCCGCACCAATTGAGACGGTGCGCGTGGCGCAACGACTGGTCGCCGACATATCGACTTGGTCAGCGCCGCGCTTCCGCCGTCGCGCTCCCAGTCGCTTTTAACCAGTCCTTGAAGGCCCGCACGGCTTCGTCTTCCGCGCGCGCAGTCGCCACGTAAGTGAAATAGCGCCACGGCGGCAGTGCCGGTTCGCTGAACGGCCGCACCAGCCGGCCTTCGGCGATGTCGTCCGCGACGAGCGCAATCGGCCCCATTGCGACACCGAGGCCGTCGAGCGCGCCTTGCAGCGTCAGATAGAAATGCTCGAGCGTGAGCGAATGCCGCGGCACCAGATTCGCGTGCCCGGCCGCTGCTAGCCACTCGGGCCACATACCCGGGTACGTCGCCGCGTGCAGCAGCGTGAAGCCGGCGAGATCGGCCGGCGTACGCAACGGCCGGCCCTCGAGCAGCTTCGGCGCGCATACGGGCAGCCGGATTTCGGACAGAAACTCCTCGGCAACATATCCGTCGATCGCTTGCGGGCCGCCGCGGACGATCAGGTCGACCTTGTCACGCAACTTCTCGATCGGCTCGTTCGACGTTGACAGCCGCACCTCGATGGCCGGATGCGCAACCTGAAACGACGACAGCTTGGGCACGAGCCAGCGCAGCGAAAACGTCGCGGGCGCGCTGACGCGCAGCACGCGCTGCTGCCCCTGGCCGAATTGCTGCGCGGTGGCGAGCGCGATCCTGTCGAACGATGCACCGACCTCGGCAAGGTATACGCGACCGGCGTCGGTCAGTTCGACGCGCCGGTTGTGCCGCTCGAAAAGCGGTCGGCCAAGCCATGCCTCGAGTTGCTGAACATGCCGGCTGATCGCGCCATGCGTCACGCACAGCTCGTCGGCGGCGAGCGTGAAACTGCCGAGGCGGGCCGCGGCTTCGAAAGCGCGCAGCGAATTCAATGGAGGGAGTCGTCGGGCCATGCATCGTTTCGTGTGAAATTTACTCACACGACTGCTCAGATTTAATCGTTTGATCGGGTGATCCTAGTCCGCCAATATGGCACACGAACGGCCGATGCGGCCGAAACGGATGTCTGGATTTCTCACATGGAGTATGGAGCATGCCGAACGTGGTGGTGGTGGGCGCCCAATGGGGCGACGAAGGCAAGGGGCGCGTCGTGGACTGGCTGGCGGCGCAGGCCGATCTCGTCGCACGCTACAACGGCGGCCACAACGCGGGCCATACGCTGGTCGTCGGCAACAAGACCTACAAGCTCGCGCTGCTGCCGAGCGGGATTGTGCGTGGCAAGCGCGGCGTGATCGGCAACGGCGTGGCGCTCGATCCGGAGGCGCTGCTGGACGAGATCGGGCGGATGGCCCAACTCGGGCTGTCGGTGACGCCGGACAATCTGTCGATCGCGGAGAACGCCACGCTGGTCCTGCCGATTCACCGTGCGATCGACCAGGCGCAGGAGCGTCTGCGTCGCGAACCCATCGGCACCACGCTGCGCGGGATCGGGCCAGCTTACGAGGACAAGGTTGGGCGCCGCGGGCTGCGGGTCGCGGATCTGGCCGAGCCGGGCCGGCTTGCCGACAAGCTCGACGTGCTGGTCGATCACCACAATGCATGGTTCCGCGGCCTGGGGCTCGAGCCGTGCTCGCGCGACGCGATGCTGGCAACGCTGGTCGACATCGCGCCGAAGATCCTCCCGTTCGTGCGTCCCGTGTGGGCCGACCTCAACGACGCGAACGACCGCGGCGAACGCATCTTGTTCGAGGGCTCGCAGGCCGTGATGCTCGACATCGACTGGGGCACCTATCCGTTCGTGACGTCGTCCGGCACCGTTGCATCGGCCGCGGCGGCCGGCACAGGGCTCGGCGCGTCGAAACTCGGCCACGTGCTGGGCGTAACCAAGGCGTACGCGACGCGCGTCGGCGGCGGCCCGTTCCTCACCGAACTGACCGACGCCACCGGCGAATCGCTGCGCGCGCGCGGGCAGGAGTTCGGCGTCAACACCGGCCGGCCGCGCCGCTGCGGATGGCTCGATGCCGCGCAGTTGCGGCAGGCCGTCCGGATTTCGGGTATCGATTCGCTCGCGCTCACCAAGCTCGACGTACTCGACGGCTTCGCGTCGATCGAGCTGTGCGTCGGCTACGAGCTCGATGGCGCACGCGTCGACCATCTGCCCGCGAGCCTCGATGCGCAGGCGCGCGCAACGCCCGTCTACGAAACGTTCGCCGGGTGGGACGGCACCGTGAAGGGCGTGCGCGAGTGTGCTGCGTTGCCGCGTGCCGCGCAGAATTTCATCGCGCGCGTCGAGGCGGTCGCGGGTGCGCCCGTGTCGATGATCACGACCGGCGCCGAGCGCGACGACACGATCGTGCTGAGCAACCCCTTCGAGCAGGGCTGAGCGCGACGCGCACGTGCAATGCGTGCGCGGCAGGCCGCCGCCGTGCGGCCTGCATCGATCCGATGCCGGCAGCGGTTGTCGCGTGAGCGAGGGCCCGCCGGAGCGGCGCACGGCAAACTGGACACGCCTGCACCGCTGCGGTACTGTTCCGCACAATTCGCGCCAGACCGGGCTGTGCCGGGGCGGGCGCCGCCGCGAAGCGATTTCAATCCCGGGGACATGTCGATGGACACGTTACAGATGATGCGCATTTTCGTCCGGGTGGCGGAGGAGGGCAGCTTCACGAGCGCGGCCCAGCGCCTGGACATCACCACCGCCTATGCCTCTCGTTCGGTCGCGCAACTCGAAACGCATCTGCGCACGCGTCTGCTCAACCGGAGCACGCGCCGCATCGCATTGACCGACGCCGGACAGCGCTATCTCGACCGCTGCCAGCGCATCCTCGGCTATATCGACGAAGCGGAAGCCGAGGCGGCCGACGCGCAGGCGAAGCCGTCGGGGCGCCTGCATGTGCACGCGACCACAAGTTTCGGCCAGGCCTACGTGGTGCCCGCGGTCGTGCGATACCGGCAGCGCTATCCGTCGGTGGCGGTCGAACTTACGCTGTCGCAGCACGTGCCCGACATCATCGACGAAGGTTACGACGTGTCGCTGCAGCTGAGCGCGACGGAGCTGCCCGACTCGGGTCTGGTGTCGCAGCGGCTCGGCGATGTTCACAGCGTGCTGTGCGCGTCGCCCGCGTACCTGAAGGAGCGCGGCACGCCGCGCACCGTGCGCGATCTCGAAGCGCATTCGTGCCTGCAGATCGTCACGCCGATCTTTCCACGCGACCGCTGGCACCTCGACGGCCCCGACGGTCGCGAGACATTCGAGCTGCCGCTGCCGGACTTCCAGGTGAACATCGCCGACGCGCTCGGCGCCGCGCTGCGCGCCGGCCTCGGGATCGGCTCATTGCCGATGTCGAGTGCGGTGCCCGCCCTGGCGAGCGGCGCGCTGGTTCGCGTGTTGCCCGAGTACCGGCTGCAGAAGCTGACGGTCTACACGCTGTATGCGTCGCGCCAGTACCTCGACGCGAAGATCCGGACGTTCGTCGATTTCCTGCGGGAATGCGTGCCCGAAATGCTGGCCGCCGACGAGGCCGCGCTGCGCGGTTCCTGCGAGTCCTGAGCGGAGGCGAACAACGAGTTTCGGGTCGCATGACTCGTCACTTGCAACGTCGTCCGTGAATCGACGACCAGCCGTGCGGGATATTTTTTGCATACCGAACTTGATGATGACGGCACTGCGGCATGACGTCTTCGATTGGATGCGTCGATCGACTCGCGCGTTTATGAGAACCCCAGTCCGGAGCCGGCCGTGCCACTCGCATTCCGTCTTGCGTGCTTCGGTGTCGAACCCGTGATGCGCGAGACGGTCGCATAAGAAATTCATCCCATAAAACGACAACGCCACGGCTGCAAGTCCGTGGCGTTTCGCTTCATGAGGATCGTTACCCGTCAGCGGCAGGTGCCTGCTGTGGTATTACTGCTGCTGGCCCCAGAGCGTGCGCCCGAAGAACGTCAGCGTGCGGTCCCACGCGATCTGCGACCACACCGGATCGAACTGCGTGCCGCCGATGCGGCCGGGGCCGACGGCCGTTTCGTTCGCGAACGCGTGATGGGCGAGATAGCGGTGGAATTCGATACCGACCTTCGCGTCGGTCAGCTTCTTCTCCAGCGCATCGACCTGGTCGATCGCGAAGAACGCATCCTGGGTACCCCAGTGACCCATCAGCGGCACCTTGATCTTCGACGGATCGAGGTAGTCAAGCGGAGGGAAGCCGTACCACGTGACGCCGGCATCGACATCGGCGAACTGCAGCGACAGCAGTGTGAGTGCGCCGCCCATGCAGAAGCCGGTGACCGCCACGCGCGACGCGCGCGTCTTCAGGTATTGCACTGCGCCGGGAATGTCCTGCGACGCGGCGTCGCCGAAATCGAGGCCGGTCATCAGGTGGTGCGCTTCTTCCTCCTCGACCGTCGACTTGCCGCGATACAGGTCGGGCACGAGCGCGAAGTAGCCGCAGCGCGCGAGGCGATCGGCAACGCCGCGGATCTGGTCGTTCAGGCCCCACCACTCCTGGATGACGACGACCGCGGGTGCGCCTTCGGTCTTTTCCGGCGTCGCGAGGTAGCCCTGCAGTTCCTGGCCGTCGGGGCGGCGAAACGTGATCATGGAACCGGATGTTTGAGACATGAAACCGCTCCTTTTCGAAAAATGCGATGAGTGCGGCATCGGGTCGGCCAGCGAGTGAGGTATGCCCGGGTGACTCGAGGCTTCGCTCGCGTTCGCTTAGGCCGGCGCCGACCACGCGGCCATTCTATGCGCAAACGCCAGCCGTCTGCGTGAACGGTTCGGGGCTGCAACCGATCCACGCTGCGCATCGATCGTGCGTCGCGGAGCGCGTAAGTCGGAGCCACCGAAAACGCAACACCCCGCCCCGATGAACGGGAGCGGGGTGTTGCGTCGACAGCGCGCGTATCGAGGTACGCGCTGCGTACGTCGGTCTTACTGACCGAAATAGACCGAGTCTCGAGCGGTTTGCTTGACCGCGATCACGCGGCCGGCACGCACGCCGGCGGCGGCTTGCGCGCCGTAACCCGTTGCGTCGCTGTTCGTCACGCGGGCCTGCGCGGTTTGCAGCGCATTCGGATAGTGGGCGTCGGACACTTCCGGCTTGTAACCGGCTTGCTCGAGCTGCACGAGTTCTGCGCGGACCTGGGCGCGCGTCAGCTCGCCCGACGAGTTCGACTGGGCGAATGCGCCAACGGATGCGGTAAGGGCGGCGGCAGCGGCAACTGCGTAGATGAACGACTTCATGGTGACCTCCGGTTTTCGTAGATTTCGCGCTTCGCTTATTGCGTTCAGCGGTTGATTGCATCGTAGCGATCGCGATACCGGTCGGAAATAGGCGTTCCAGCGAATAATTATTGCAACTGAGTAAACGATTCGCGGGGAAAGCGGGATTTTGTCTGATGAGTATGGGTATGCCGGCACGCATTCGATGAGTGTGATTGGGGGCGCCGAACCAGGAGCTGGCGCGATCCGGGACAGAGGTGTATTGCAACCGCACGCCGACTTCGGCCGATGGAAAGATCAATTAAATCGGATAACGAAGCATTGGTCGCGAACAAGGGAGTGTGTTCGCCCCTCGCTGTGCAATCCGGGCCGACTCCGCCTTCTCGCACATCGACGTGAGTATTAGCGGCCGCATCGTCGTGCGTACCGCGTCACTCACTCCTCGACGATCGACTGTCGTTTCCGGTATTCGGCGGGCGTGATCCCGACGTGCCTCGCGAACGACCGTCTGAGCGTATCGACATTCGCGAAGCCGCATTTTGCGGCGACCTGCTTCGGCGTGTCATGTCCGTTTTCGAGCAGTTGCCTGGCAGCGGAGATGCGGGTCGCTTCGACCCACGCGGCCGGCGTCATGCCGACCTCCGCGCGAAAGAGCCGCGCGAAGTGGCGCGGGCTCATGCCCGCATGCTTCGCGAGTGCCGCCACCGAGTGTTCGAGTTCAGGATGGCTGGCGATCCAGCGCTGGACTTCCTGCAGCACGGAGCGTCCGGCCGGCCGTGCCTCGCCGCTGCGGCTGAACTGGAGCTGTCCGCCCGGGCGCTTGAAGAACATGACCAGTTGCGCGGCGACGCGCCGTGCGATTTCCCGGCCGAGATCTTCCTCGACCAGCGCGAGCGCGAGATCGAGCCCGGCCGTGACGCCCGCTCCGGTGCGCAGCTTGCCGTCGCGTACATACAGCGCGTCCGCTTCGACCGTGAGCGACGGATACGCATCGGCGAGCGCGTCGGCGGCGGCCCAGTGCGTCGTCAGGCGTCGTCCTTTCAGCAGGCCGGTCGCCGCGAGGATGAACGCGCCGGTGCAGATCGAGCCATACCGCTTGCTTTGCACGGCGGCCGAGCGCAGCCACGCGAGGACGTCGGTTCTCAGCGCGACCGCGGCGGCACCCGGCGCACCGGCGACGAGCAGCGTGTCGAGGCGATCGGGAATGTCGGGAGCGATCCAGTCGGCCAGCAATTGCGCGCCCGATGACGCGCGGATCGGCCCGGACTCGCTCGCGATGATCCGCAGCGTATAGAACGGCTTGCCGCATTCGGCGTTAGCCTGGGCGAATACGTCGAGCGGCGCGGAAACGTCGAGCAGTTGTACGCCCGGTACCGCGAAAATTCCCACGACCTTCGGCATGTTCGGTTGTGTGTGGTATCAAGGTGTCAAACGTGACGCGTAGCAGTATAGACGCGCAACGCGAGGCGACGAGGGAGCATCGACGCACTTCGCGGGCGCGGTTCAAGGGTTGCGGCCGCGATGGCCGTCGATCGCGCGAAATGGCAGAATTCGTCGTAATACGCCGATTGATGCCAAACCCTGGCCTCCGGAGAATGGGTGCTGTCTTCAATGGAGGTCGATCATGACTGTGAACGTCGCCGGCATCACCGTTCCCGATAGCCAACTCGCTCGCGAGATCACCGAACTCGTACGGGATACCGAGTCCGAGTTGCTGTTTCACCATTCCAGCCGCGTCTACTACTTCGCCGCGCTTGCGGGGCAGCACCGCGGGCTCCGCTACGATCCCGAACTGCTCTATTGCGGCTGCATGTTTCATGACATGGGGCTCACGCATCGGCACAGCAGCGCGTGCGAACGATTCGAAGTGGACGGCGCCAATGCCGCCCGCGATTTTCTGAAGAGCAAGGGCATTTCGCAGCAGGACATCGAGGTCGTGTGGACTGCGATCGCGCTGCACACTACGCCAGGTATTCCGAAGCATATGCATCCGGTCGTCGCGCTCGTCACCGCAGGGGTCGAGATGGACGTGCTGGGCCTCGCGTATCCGGAGTACAGCGACGTCGAACGAGATGCCGTCGTCCGCGCACATCCGCGCACGCCGCATTTCAAGGAAGACATCATCCAGGCGTTCTACGACGGCATCCGGCACAAGCCGGACACGACGTTCGGCAACGTGAAGGCCGATGTGCTGGCCGACAAGGATCCGCATTTCCATGCAGGAAATTTCTGCAGCGTGATCCGATCGTCGGCATGGGCCGGCTGATCGGCATCGGCGCCGGGCAGGGCGTGGGAGGGGGGCGCCCTGGGCCGCGCACGTCGCGCCTGCCGATCACTATTCCTTAGAAAAGTTGTTACGTGACAACCACATGACGTCGATGCAGGCCTTCATATCCTGAATTTCATCGCCTTGGCTTCCGCAGGGAATCGTCGATTCGCTCGATCCGGGCGACGGGTAATGGGGCCGGAGTCGGGTGCCGAAAGCCCGGTCCGACGCCCGGTGAACCCCTGACGACAAGAATCCGCCCGCCTTCGGCAAAACGCCTATAATGATTGGGCAAATTGCCGGAGAAGAATCATGAGCACGATCGCGTTTCACCCTTCGGGCGTCGCGCACCCGCGCCAGGCCGAATTCACGATACTCGAGCAACTGCTCGCGATTCGCGTGCGCTCGGGCGCCGATCTCGCCGAGCTGGCGAGTGCGCGCGTCGACGTCGCGGTAATCGATCGCCTGTCGGAGCGCGGCCTGAAGTCGGATGAACTCGCCTTCATCATCCCGCGGCGCACGTTGAGCCATCGTCGCCAGGCGCACGAGCGCCTGTCGCCGGAGGAATCCGACAAGGCGATCCGGCTTGCACGCATCGTCGCGCAGGCGACGGCCACGTTCGGCGACCAGGACAAGGCAATGGCGTGGCTGCGCAACGGGCTCCAGCGCTTCGGCGGCCGCACGTCGCTCGACATGTCGAGCACCGAGCACGGCGCCCGACTCGTCGAAGAGGCGCTCACGCAGATCGACGAGGGGTATTTCGCTTGACGACGCTGTGGCGGATCAGCAATTACGCCGATCTGAAAGGCATCGGCGGCTTGCGGGCCGGCGGGCGCTGGCATTTTGCCGGGCAGCCCGTCGTCTATCTCGCCGAGCATCCGGCGCTCGCGCTGCTCGAGACGCTCGTCCACTTCGAAATGGCCACCGTTGCGCAATTGCCGAGCGCATACCAGTTGCTGCGCGTCGAGGTATCCGAATCGGTGGACGTTGCCGAGATCGCGGAAGGCGATGCGCCGGCCGACTGGCGGGAGAACGTCGACTGGACCCGCAGCGCCGGCACCGAGTGGCTGCACACGCAGCCGAGCGCACTGCTGCGCGTACCGAGCGTCGTCGTGCCGCACGCGCACAACTTCCTGTTGAATCCGCTGCACCCGGCCGCATCCGACGTCCGCGTCGCGGAAGTCATGGAGTCGCCGTATGACAGCCGGATTCTGCGGCTGGTCCAGTCGAACAAGAGCGAATAGGGCGCGTCGCGCACGACGAGCCGCAGGAACATGTCGTTCATTGCGTCGCCGCAGCGTGCCGCGGGAAACGGTAGCGCCGCCTCAGGCGCACCCGCCGACATCGACCGCCATCCCACCAGCAGCCCTTTACGCAGGAAGCGAACGTGCGGCGCAGGCCACGGCATGGCAAATCGCCGACGCGTCGTCATGACGTGCGCAATGCCGCGACAGTCA
The DNA here is from genome assembly GCF_003858025.1 of Burkholderia sp. Bp9004. Classification (NCBI taxonomy): domain Bacteria; kingdom Pseudomonadati; phylum Pseudomonadota; class Betaproteobacteria; order Burkholderiales; family Burkholderiaceae; genus Burkholderia; species Burkholderia sp. Bp9004. The sequence continues at coordinate 100,034 of NZ_QTQD01000027.1, forward strand.
ATGCGCTGACCCTCGGATTACATTTTCGTAATCGAGCTGTCCCGCTGGTCGGCGAAGCCTTTCGCCCGCCGATTTACCGGTAACATCGCCGCATATTCCAACCGAATGCGATGGAGCCGAGCATGCGCATCCTGATAGTCGAAGACGAACCGAAGACGGCCGCGTACTTGAAGAAAGGGCTCGAGGAATCCGGCTTCAGCATCGATCTCGCAAAGGACGGCGCGGAAGGGCTGATGCTCGCGCAGGAAGAGAACTACGACGTGATCGTGCTCGACGTGATGCTGCCCGTGCTCGACGGGTGGGGCGTGCTCAAGCGCCTGCGCGATACCCATACCACGCCGGTGCTGTTCCTGACCGCGCGCGACGATGTGCAGGACCGCGTGCACGGTCTCGAACTGGGCGCCGATGATTACCTCGTGAAGCCGTTCGCATTCGTCGAACTGCTCGCGCGCATCCGCACGCTTGCTCGCCGCGGGCCACCACGTGAGACCGAGCGCATCGTGGTCGGCGACCTGGAAATCGACGTCGTGCGCCGCCGTGTGAAGCGCGGCACGGTGCGGATCGACCTGACGCCGCGCGAGTTCTCGCTGCTGCAGTTGCTCGCGCGTCGGCAAGGCGAAGTGCTGAGCCGCACGCAGATCGCGTCGTATGTCTGGGACATGAACTTCGATAGCGACACCAACGTCGTCGAAGTCGCCATTCGGCGACTGCGCGCGAAGATCGACGATGCGTTTCCGGTCAAGCTGATCCACACGGTGCGCGGCGTAGGCTACGTGCTCGAACCGAAGGACGGTGCATGACGCTCGGTCGATCGCTTGGCGCGACGCTCGCGCTCTCGTTCGGCGCGACGATGCTCGCGGTCTTCGCGCTCGTCGGCACGTACGTGTATACCGGCCTCGACCGGCAAGTGAGGACGCAGGACGATCTGGACATCGTGCTTGCCGCACGACATACGCGCCGGCTCGCGGGCGAACTCGATTCGCTCGACGCCGTGCGCGCGCACGCGGACCGGCTGACGAGCCAGGTGCTCGGGAACGCGGCACTCTCGATGGCCGTGGTCGACGATCGGGGCAATGTGCTCGCGCGGCACAACGTCAGGCGGACCGAGCGCGAGGATCTGCCCTCGGCCGCGTCGGGCACGGCGTCGCCCGCGCCGCCTGCGTTGCCCGATGCCGAACTGTTTCCGCCCCACGCGACGCCGGTGCCGGCGGCCGAACGGATCACCGTCGACCGGATCGCGACATGGCGCGCCGACGACGGCACGTCGGTGCGCGGTGTCGTGGCCGGCGCAATGCTGCGCGACGGTACGCAGATCCGCATCGCGATCGCGCGCGACATGAGCGATCGCGCCGAACTGCTCGACGGCTATCGCAACAAGCTGAAGCTCGCCGGCGGGCTGGGCGCGCTGTGCGCAATGCTGCTCAGCTACTGGCTGATCCGCACGGCGCTCGCACCGCTGCGCGAGATCGTCGCGAACACCGGCCGGATCACCGTCGACAAGCTCGACGCGCGGCTCGACGCCGCGCGTGCGCCGCGCGAACTGCGTGCGCTCGTCGATGCGCAGAACGCGATGCTCGGCCGCCTGCAGCAAGCTTTCGGACATTTGTCGCAATTCAGCGCCGATCTCGCGCACGACCTGCGCACGCCGCTGAACAACATGCGCGGCGCGACCGAAGTAGCGCTTGCGCGGCCGCGTTCGCCCGGCGAATACCAGGCGCTGCTCGAATCGAATCTCGAGGAATACGACCGTCTCGCACGCATGATCGAGAACGTGCTGTTTCTCGCGCGCGCCGAACACCCGACCTTCGTGACGCGGCAGCGCGCGTTTGACGTGCATGACGAGCTGACGCGCATCGCCGAATACTTCGAAGGGCTCGCCGATGAAGCGGGTTCCACGCTGCGCGTCGAAGGGCACGGCCAGCTGATTGCCGATGTCGAACTGTTTCGCCGCGCGGTCGGCAACCTGCTCGCGAATGCGCTGCGCTATACGCCTGCGGGCGGCGTCATTGCGCTGAGCGTCGACGAAACGGCGGACACGGTACGCGTCGTCGTCGAGAATCCGGGCGAGCCGATCGATCCCGCGCTGCTGCCGCGCATCTTCGACCGATTCGTGCGCGGCGACCCCGCGCGCAGCGGCGGCGTGCCGGGCGGCACGGCCGGGCTCGGGCTCGCGATCGTGCGCTCGGTGATGGAGCTGCACGGCGGCACCGCGCGCGTCGAAAGCGACGCGGCGGGCACGCGGTTCATCCTCAACTTCGTCAGGAGCCCTGCGTCTTGATCGCCGTCCCCGATCCGGCGGCGCAAGCGGCGATATCCGCGTCCGCGTGCCAACCGCCGCCCAGCGCCTTCAGCAATCCGACCGACGCTTCCATCCGGCGCGCGGCGATCTCGTCGGCCTGGCGCCGATTGGTCAGCGCGATCGTCTGCGCGGTCACCACGTCCAGATAGCTGACGGCGCCGGCATTGAAGCGATTCGTCGTCAGCCGCAGCGACAGGTCGGCCGCGTCGGTCGCGCGCTGCTGACTGGCGGCCTCGGACGCGAGCGCATCGAGCGCGGACAATTGATCCTCCACCTGCTGGAATGCGCCCAGCACGGTCTGCCGATAGTCGGCGACCTCGCCATCGTACTGCGCGTGCGCGCCGCGCAGCGTCGCGCTGCGCCGGCCGCCGTCGAACAGCGTGCCGACAAGTTGCGGGCCGAGCGACCAGAACAGGCTTGGCGCGGTCAGCCACGGCGCGAAGAACCCGCTTTCGAGCCCCGCGCTCGCCGACAGCACGAGGTCGGGGAAGAACGCGGCGCGCGCTTCGCCGATCTGCGCGTTCGCGGCCGCGACGCGGCGCTCGGCAGCCGCGATATCCGGCCGTCGTTCGAGCAGTTGCGACGGCACGCCGGCCGGAATGGCAGGCACGTCGAACGCTTGAACGCGCGCAGGCAATGCGAACGTCGATGCGTTTTCGCCGACGAGCGTTGCGATCGCATGCTGGAGCTGCGCACGCGACGCGTCGATGTCGGTATCCTGCGTGCGCGTCGCTTCGAGTTGCGTTTCGGCTTGTGCGACGGCGGACGCATCGATCGCGCCGGCCGCGAGCTGCTGTTTCAGCAGCTTCAGCGCATCCGCATAGGCCCGCACCGTGTCGTCGAGCAGCTGCTTTTGCGTGTCGAGCGAACGCAGCGCGAAATAGTCGGTCGCGAGTTCGGCCGTGACCGACAGTTTGACGGCTTGCAGATCGGCCGCACTTGCGTCCGCGTTCGCCTGCGCACCTGCCACCGCATCGCGCACACGGCCGAACACGTCGGGTTCCCAGCTTGCCGCCACGCCGACCTGATGGTCGGGTGTCGTCTTGCCGGCGAGTGACGAACCCAGCTTGTTCCGCGATATGCGTGAACGGCTTTGCGCCACGCCCGCCGTGACTGTCGGCAGAAACCCCGCATGCTGGTAGTCGACCGTCGCGCGCGCTTGCTCGAGGTCGGCAACGGCTTTCTTGACGGTCTGGTTCGACACGTCGACGCGCGCTTCGAGCGCGTTCAGATCCGCGTCGTTGAACACCGTCCACCACGCGCCGCGCGACGCGGCATCGGCCGGCGCCGCGACTTGCCAGCCCGGTTGCGCGGCCGACGTGCCGGCATAGTGCGTGGGTACCGCGACGGTCGGCGGCGAATAGTGCGGCAGCGTCGAGCAAGCGGCCAGCGCGGTGACAACGCCGAGCGCGACGACGCGGCGGGCGAAGGGGAGTGGGTGAGGAAGGCGCATGGCGGGAATCTCACAGGTAGGCATGGCGGGTCAGGTGCGGGCGTTCGCGGTACGCGCAACCGGCGCGGAGGCGGGCATGGACGTCGCCGCGCGTGGCGCTGACGGCACACCGCTTGCCGTGGCCGGTTGCGCTGCCGGCGAAGCGGCCGGCACTGCGCCGTGTTCGACCGACACGATCTTCACGGTTTCGCCGCTTGCGATCGAATCGCCCGGGTTGTCGATCACGCGATCGGTCGCGCCGAGCCCGGCGACGATCTCGACATGCGTGCCGAAATCGCGTCCGATCTGCACGGTCTTCAGCGCCGTGTGTCCATTCGCGTCGACCGTTGCAACCGTCACGCCGTTCGGCCGGTACAGCAGTGCACTGACCGGCAGCTCGAACGCCGGCGCCGCGCTCGGCACGAGCAGGTGCGCCTGCGCATACGCGCCGGGCAGCAACGCGCCATCGCGATTGTCGACGTCGACCTCGACGCGCAGCGTGCGCGTGACCGGGTCGATCGCGCCCGCGCTGCGGGCGACGTGCGCGGCGAAGCGCCGCCCCGGATACTGCTGCGTGGTCAGGTAGACGGCCGTGCCGGTGGAGACGCCGGCCGCGCTGTCCTGCGGCACGTCGACGAACACGCGCAGCGTGTCCGTCTGCTCCAGATGGAACAGTTCGCCCGACAGTCCGGGGCTGCCCGGCGTGCCGCCCGCCGTCACGAGCGTGCCGACGTCGACGTTGCGCGCGGTAATCACGCCGTCGAATGGCGCGCTCACCGATTCGAACGATACGAGTTCGTTCAGATGGGCGGTATTGGCCTGCGCGGATGAGAGCATCGCGCGCTTCGCGTTCATGTCGGCCACCTTCGTGTCGGTGTCCTGCTGCGACACCGATTGCGTCTTCAGCATGTCCTGCCAGCGCTGCGCGGTCGATTTCGCATAGTCGTAGTTCGCTTGCGCGGTCGCCGCGTCCGCGCGCGCCTGGCGCAGCTGCGCGTCGAGGTCGGGCGCGGTGATCTGCGCGAGCGTTTGCCCGGCCTTCACATGCGTGCCGATGTCCGCGCTCCAGTGGGCGATGTAGCCGCTGGTACGCGCGTAGATCGACGCTTCCGCATACGGCGTCACGGCACCCGGCAGCGTGAGCGTCTGGTCGGCCGGCGCGGCGCCGGGCTGGATCACGGTCACCGGCAGCGCCTGCTGCGCCGCCACCTGGTGGCGCTGTGCGGCGCGCGCGGCGATGCGCGGCACGATGCCGATCGCGAGCAGCGTGGCGGCGAAGGCAATCGCGGCAAGCGGGACGGCCAGCTTGCGGCCGCGCCGGGACGGCGGCGTTTCTGGCGTTGCGTCGCGCGCGGTAGGCGGCATCGTTGCCGGTTCGGCAGCCGGCGGCGGGGTCAGCGGTTCGATCGTGTCGTTCATGATGAGTTCGATGTCAGGCGAGTCGTAGGGAATCGGGATGCGTTCTTGATCAGCGCACCACCGGCATGTCCTGCACGCGGCGGGCGACGGCCGCTTCGCGGCGTCGGTCGAGCCACGCGTGGATGAAGCCGAACAGCACGGGTACGAACAGCAGTGTCGACAGCGTGCCGAACGCCAGCCCGCCGATCACCGCACGGCCAAGCGGGGCATTTTGTTCGCCGCCGTCGCCGAGGCCGAGCGCCATCGGCAGCATGCCGATCAGCATCGCGAGCGCGGTCATCACGACAGGACGGAAGCGGCTGAATCCGGCCTCGAGCGCGGCCTGCCACGGTGATGCGCCGCTTGCGATCAGCTCGCGCGCCGCGTTGACGACGAGGATGCTGTTCGCGGTCGCGATGCCGATGCACAGGATCGTGCCGGTCAGCGCGGGCACCGACAGCGTGGTGCGCGTGACGAACAGCATCCACGCGATGCCCGCCAGCGACGCGGGCAGGCCGCCAACGATCACGAGCGGGTCCAGCCACGACTGGAAGTTGACGACCATCAGCAAGTAGACGAGCGCGATCGCGATCGCGAGGCCGCCGAGCAGTCCGGTAAACGATTCGTGCATCGCCTGCACCTGGCCGCGCAGCACGATCGACGAACCGGGCGGCAGTTGGGCGCGCGCATCGTCGACGAGCTTCGTCACGTCGGCCGTGACGCCGCCCAGATCGCGTCCCTGCACCGACGCGAAGATGTCGAGCACGGGCTGCACGTTGTAGTGCGACACCACGGCCTGCTGCGTCGCGCGGGAGAACGCACCCATTGCGCCGAGCAGGTTCTGTGCGGGCGCGCCTGCGGCCGGACCGCCGGCGGGCGTCTGCGGCGGGCGCGCGGCACCCGCAGGCAGCGGTATGTTCGCCAGCGCCTGCAGCGAATCGACCGAATACTGCGGGGCCTGCACGATCAACGGGTAGCTGACGCCGTTGCGCGGATCGAGCCAGAAGTTCGGCGTCGTCTGCGAACTGCCCGACAGCGCGATCAGCAAGTTCTGCGCGACGTCGCGTTGTTCGAGGCCGGCCTGAATCGCCTTCGTGCGGTCCACGTCGACGTTGATCGCCGGCTCGTCGCCCGGCTGCTGGATGCGCGTATCGACGAGGCCGCGCACGCCGCGCAGCTTCGCAAGCAGCGCGTTCGCCACCGCGCGGTTCTGGTCCAGCTTGTTGCCGACGATCTGGATGTCGACCGGCGCGGGCAGTCCGAAATTGAGAATCTGGCTGACGATGTCGGCCGGCAGGAATGCGAACGTTACGCCCGGGAACGATTGGGCCAGCAGGTTGCGCAGCTTCGCGACATACGCCGCCGTCGGCGCGTGGTTCGGCTTCAGCGTGATGTTCACGTCCGCATCTTCGGTGCCGATCGGGTCGGACGAGTCGTACGTGAGGTTGATCCCGCTCACCGGCACGCCGATGTTGTCGAGCATGCCGGCCAGCTGGTTCGCCGGAATCACGGTACGGATGCGCGCTTCCACTTCGTCGGTGAGGCGCGCGGTTTCTTCGATCCGCGTGCCGGTCGGTGCGCGCAGATGCAGACGGATCTCGCCCGTGTCGACCGACGGGAAGAAGTCCTGGCCGGCGAATGCGAACAGGCCGGTCGATGCGGCGCACGCAAGAAGAAACGCGGACGCGAAACGGCGGCGATTCGAGATTGCTGCCGACAGCAGCGCGCGATAGCGCAGCCGGACCGCCTCGAAGCGACGTTCGAATGCGGCCTGGAATCGTGTGATGCGCGCCAACACGCCACGCGGCGGGCGGCCTTGTCCCTTTGCGCGCATCAGGACCATGGCGAGCGTCGGCACCAGCGTACGCGAGAAGAAATACGACGCGACCATCGCGAAGATCACCGCTTCGGCCAACGGCACGAACAGGTAGCGCGCGACGCCCGTGAGCATGAACATCGGCACGAACACGATGCAGATCGACAGCGTCGATACGAAGGTCGGCACGGCAATTTCGCCCGAGCCAGTCAGAATGGCATCTTCCAGCGGCGCGCCGCGTTCGAGATGGTGCGTGATGTTCTCGATCGCGACGGTCGCGTCGTCGACGAGTATCCCGACCGCGAGCGCGAGCCCACCGAGCGTCATGATGTTGATGGTCTGACCGAGCGCGCCCAGCGCGAGCAGCGATGTGAGCACGGCGAGCGGAATCGATACGGCGATGATCAACGTCGCGCGCCAGCTGCCGAGGAACAACAGGATCATCAGCGCGGTCAGGCAGGCGGCGATCAGCGCTTCGCGCACGACGCCCTGCACCGCCGCTTTCACGAACACCGACTGATCGCCGAGCGCGGAGATGTGCAGCGCATTCGGCAAGCCGGCCGCGATCTTCGGCAGCATCGCCTTGACCTGGTCGATGATCGTCAGTGTCGACGCGCTGCCGGTCTTCTCGACGGTCAGCAGCGCCGCGCGCTTGCCGTCGACGCGCACGATGTTGGTCTGCGGTGCGTAGCCGTCGCGAACGTGCGCGACGTCGTGCACATAGACCACGTTGCCGTCGATCGTCTTGACGGGCAGGTTGTTCAGCGCGGCGACCGTCTGTGTGCTGCCGTTCATCTGCACGTTGTACTCGCGCGTGCCGATCTTCGCGGTGCCGCCCGGCAGGATCAGGTTCTGCGCGTTGATCGCGTTCACCACGTCGATCGGCGCGAGCCCCTTCGCCTGCAGCGCGCGCGTGTCGAGATCGACGACGATCTGGCGAATCTTGCCGCCGAACGGCAGCGGTACCGCCGCGCCTTGCACCGTCGCGAGCTGCGTGCGGATGAAGCTGTTGCCGAGGTCGTACAGTTGCTGTTCGGCAAGCGTGTTGCTCGACAGTCCGAGCTGCAGGATCGGCACCGTCGACGCGTTGTACGTGATGATGTTCGGCGGCAGCGTGCCGGGCGGCAGGATCCGCAGGATCGACGCGGAATTGCTCGCGGCTTCCGCGATCGCGCGATTGATGTCCGCGCCGGGGTGGAAGAAGATCTTCACGACCGACACCCCGTTCAGCGACTGCGATTCGATGTGCTCGATGTCGTCGACGTCCGACGTCAGTGCGCGCTCGTAGTTGGACGTGATTCGCTTGGCCATGTCCTCGGCGGAAAAGCCGTTGTATGACCAGACGATGCTGACGACCGGAATGTCGATGTTCGGGAAGATGTCGGTCGGCATGCGCAGGATCGCGAGCGGTCCCGCGATGAAGATCAGCAGTGCGAGTACGACGAATGTATAGGGCCTGCGCAACGCCAGCCGGACGATCCACATGATTTTTTTCCTCGAAGCAGGGCATGGGTGCCGCATTCGATGCGGTGAGCATGCAGTCTGCTGGCGCGGCGTTGACCCGTTGCTGACCTGAACATTACGAAACCGTTATCCGTGCGTGGGCGACGGATTTCAAAGTTGTCATCTGCCGGTCAGCGTGGGGTGCGGGTCGATCGCCAGAATGGACGTGTCAGGCGGCGAATCGCGATTGCGGTCACGCCGGCGGCGCATCGACGATGCGTCTTCATTGAACCGTTCTCGGGAGTTTCATCATGAATCGCAAACTGATCGCAGCCGCGCTGCTCGCCGTCGTCGTCGGAACGCCGGTCGCCGCCTTCGCACAAACTTCGTCGTCCGGCGTGACCCGTGCCGAGGTAATCGCCGATCTCGTTCAGGCACAACGCGACGGCACCGTGCCCACGTCGAACTCCGACTATCCGCCGAGCGCGGCGACGGTCGCACGCAACCGCGAGCTCTACGCGATCGCGCACGGTGACCAGCGCACCGGCATGGCCGCCGCGGCAACGACCGTATCGACCGCGAGCGCGCAATGAAGCAGGGGAACGCGACGAAGCTCCGTTCCCGGATGGTGGTCGCCGCGCTGCTCGCGGCGACGGCCATGCCGGCCTTTGCGCGCGGGCAGCCGGAATTGCCGAGCGACGACGGCGGCCGTGCGAGTGTGCTGCGCGAGCTCGTTCCGACGCAGGCGTCGGATGATGCGCGATCGCGCACGGCATTCGCCTCCTCGCATGGCGGCGGCAATGCACACGGGACTGCCGCGACATGGCGGGTCCGAGCCTCGTCGAGCCCACAGGGGTGATCCGGGGTGCCGCCTCGAGATCCTTTTCACGCACGTACGTCGAAGTCGGCGCGACAGTGAGCGGCGACGGTGTAACCCTGTCGCGCGTCGGCCATCACTCAGGCGATCGGCTGGTTCGCATCGCCAGTTTCGCCCACCGTGTCTGAAGTCCCGATACCGAATCCGTACGCACGGCCACGCATGCGGAGCCCGCATGCCGGCCCGGACGATGGTGTCAAAAAGGTGTCGTGCGGATTGGCACGGGAGACCGGCGGGGTAACCGCCGGCGTCGTCAAGCAAGCCTTTGGGATGCCTGCAGGAATGGTCGCTTTCCCTGCTAGCCGGTGCGTTGTGCCCGGCGCACCGAAGCATGCGATCGGACGGCGCCAATCACGAGCCGGTTCCGATGATTGTCAAACAGTGTGAGTCAATCGTCAGCATTTGCAACGGAAGTAACAGTCCCCGCAATTCGACGGTTTTGGGCGGCGGCGCCGCTACATTAGCTCCACCTGCCGCACGTCGCGGTGAGGCATGCGACCAGCCGCGGAACGCGGCCCGCAGCAACAACGTCTTTGGGGAGAATGACCATGAACAAGATTCGCACGATTCTGCTTGGCGCCGCGCTGACGGCAATCGCATCGGCGGCTTTCGCACAAACGGCCCAGACGGGCGCTGAGGGTTCCGCCGGCGTCGGCGCCCAAGTCCAGACGCCGCTGCTCGGCGGCGGCGTGGGCGTGCAGGCAGGTGCCGGCGCGAATGCCGCGGGCTCGGGTTCGGGCGCAGGCAACGTCGTCGGCGGTGCGCTGAACGGCGTGGGCAAGACGGTTGGCGGCGTCGGCTCGGCGGCCGGTAACGCGGTCGGTGGCGCGACGCAGGCAGTCGGCTCGGCCGCCGGTTCGGCGAAGGACGCGGCGGTATCGGCCACGCACGCGGCGAAGTCGCACGTGAAGCACGTCGCGAGCTCGGCGAAGAACCATGCGCAAGGCGCGGTGTCGACGGCGGGCGATGTCGCCGGCGGCGCGAAGGCGAAGGCTGGCGAAGCGCTCGAAGGCGCGACCAACTCGGTGCAGGGCGGCGCATCGGTCGGCTTGAAGGGTTCGGCGTCGGCGCAAGGCGGCGCGCTGTAAGCAACCTGCGCCCCGCACAGGCCCGGCCCGCTTCGATGCGGGCCGGGCTTTTTTTATTGATGCGCCGTGCATCGTGACAGGAAGCGTGTGCCGCGGACCGAAACAGGCGGTCCGTATACTCTCTGCCCATTGCCTGCACGCCATGCTTAAATAGGGGGCTCCCGGCATGGTCCGGTAACATGCCGAGGCATCACGAATTCGAAGTACGGGGAGACGGCGAACGCCGGTGTCATCGGCGTCGCATTGTTCGCGCGGAAGGAAAGCGCCGAGGAAGCGCTGCGTCGCAACGCGACTCCGCCCCGGACAACGACAACGGCTTTGCACTGCCGCCCGTGACGCGCGGCGAGTGACGCCGACGAACTTCACCGTCGTCGGGATGCTGGGCCGTGGTCTGCGCGGTGCCCGCTTTCAGGTACCATCCCGACCCGCTGGCGACGGGCGGCCGTGCCCGGCGTTCGATCGCGCACGATGCCGGTCGACATCGCTCCTTCGTCATGAAACAGAGGAATCTTCGTGAAGTTCATCCACGCGGCAGACATTCACCTTGACAGTCCGTTGCACGGCCTGAGCGCGTATCCCGACGCGCCGGCCGCGCAGTTGCGCAACGCGTCGCGCGAGGCGCTGCGGCAGCTCGTGGATCGTGCGATCGAAGAGGAAATTGCGTTCCTCGTGATCGCCGGCGACCTGTACGACGGCGACTGGAAGGACCACAACACCGGCATTTTCTTCGGCCAGCAAATGGGCCGCCTGCGCAAGGCCGGGATTCGCGCATTCGTGCTCGGCGGCAATCACGATGCCGAAAGCGAGATGACGAAGAAGCTCACGTTGCCCGACAACGTCACCGTGTTCGGCCACCGCAAGCCGGAAACCCACCGGCTGCCGGAATTCGACGTGGCGCTGCACGGGCAGAGCTTCAAGGACAAGGCTGTCGTCGACAATCTCGCGATCGGCTATCCGGACCCGGTGCCGGGTTACTACAACATCGGCGTGCTGCACACCGCGCTCGAAGGCTATGCGGCGCATGCGAACTATGCGCCGTGCACGCTGGCGGAACTGCACGCGAAGGGCTACGACTACTGGGCGCTCGGCCACGTGCACGAGTTCCAGCAATGGTCGGGGCCGTCGACCGTCGTGTTTCCCGGCAACCTGCAGGGTCGCCATATCCGCGAGACGGGCCGCCGCGGCGCGGTGCTCGTGACGATCGAGCAGGGGCGCACGCACATCGAACGTCTGTATCTCGACGTATTGCGCTGGGAAGCCGTGTCGGTCGACGCGTCCGACTGTCTCACGGTCGCCGACCTGTCGAGAAAGATCGGCCAGTCGCTGGAGGCGCTGCTGAACGTCGATGGCCATGTGCCGCGCGCGGTGCGCGTGACGGTCACGGGGCGTACGCCCGCGCACGGCCTCTTTTTCGGGCGCGCCCCGCAACTGCGCGCGGAGGTGCTGAACCAGATCGGCATCATCGGCAACGAACGGCTGTGGCTGGAGAAGGTTCGGCTCGCGACATCCGCGCCCGAGCAGCCGCAGGGCGAGAGCGAGCAACTCGAGGCGCTGGAGGATCTCAAGCAGATCCTGGCCGATGCCGCGCACGATCCGGATTTCCTCGCGCTGCTTGAGCGCGACCTGAAGCCGTTCGTCGGCAAGGTGCGCAGCGACGTGAAGGAGGAGGTGCCGCTGCTGACGATGGCGCGCGCCGGCGAACTCACGGCGCTGGTCGAGCAGGTCGGGCCCGCGTTGCTCGCGCGGCTGGCGAGGGGGGAATAAGCGATGCGCATCAGCCAGCTCGATCTGATCAAATACGGCAAGTTCACCGACGAGACGCTGCGCTTTCCGTCGGCCGGCCAGGATTTCCACGTGATCGTGGGGCCGAACGAGGCCGGCAAGTCTACGATCCGGACGGCCGTGTCGGAACTGCTGTTCGGGATGAAGCTGCAGACGCCGCTCGACTTCCTGCATGCGACGCCCGAACTGCGGATCGGCGGCGTGCTGGAGAGCGGCACCGGCGCGCTCGCATTTCATCGCGCCCGCGGACGCAGCCCGCTGCGCACACCCGCCGACGACAAGCTGCCGGACGACTATCTGAACGCCATCGTCGACGGCGCGACGCGCGAGTTCTTCGAGCAGATGTTCGGGCTCGACCACGGTCGGCTCGTCGACGGCGGCCGGAGCATACTCGATGCGTCCGACAAACTCGGCCAGGTGCTGTTCGAATCGGCGGCGGGTGTCGGCACGCTCGGGTCTGTGCGCGAGGAACTCGACGCGCGCGCGGGCGAGCTGTGGGCGCCGCGACGCAGCGGCAGCGCATTCGCGCAGGCCGAGGCATTGTTCAACGAAGCGGTCGGCGAACTGAAGGCGGTCCAGGTGCGCACGCGCGACTGGGTCGATCGCAAGGAAGCGCGCGATGCGGTCGAGCAGGAGATCGAGCAGGCGCGCGCGGAGCAGCGCCGGCTTGAAGCGCTGCGCTCGAAGCTCGAGCGCGTGCGGCGGCTGGCGCCGTACCTGAAGGAATTGACGATCAAGGAAGCGGCGCTGGCCGAACTGGGCGCCGTCGTCGAATTGCCGCCGACCGCGTACGCAGACCTGCTGAAAGCGCAAGGCGATCTCGCGGCCGAACAGAAGGTGCTCGAGGAGCGCCGCGCGAACCTGCTCGCGAAACGGCAAGCGCGCGACGCGATCGATCCGGATGTCGACGCGCTGGCTCTCGAAGGCGACATCGAAGCACTCGACCGGTTGCGCGGCGCCTGCATGAATCACGCACAGGATCTGCTGTTGCTCGGCGCGGACGTCGAGCGGCATCTGTCCGCTGCCGGTTCCGCCGCGGCTCAGCTCGGCTGGCCGACCGACGAGGCGTCACTGCGCGCGGCACTGCCGAGCGCGCTGTCGCTGAAGACGGTCGCGAACCTGTTGCGCGATCACGGCGCGCTGCATCAGGCGCTGGCCGGCGCGCGCGAATCGCTCGACGAACGCACGCAGGAACTCGCGCAGGCGCAGGAACAACTGGCGCGTCTGTCGACGGTCGATGTGCCGGAAGTGCTTCGAGCGGCGCTTGCCGACGCGCAGGGCTTTCGCAGCAGCGGCCAGCGCGAACAGGCGCTCGAACGCGACATTGCCGCCGCAGAGCGCGCGCTCGCCGATGCGCTCGATGCGCTCGGCCAGTGGCGCAAGCCGGTCGACGCGCTGCGGGTGCTCGATGTGCCGTCGGCGGCGCGGCTCGGCGCGCTGCTCAACGAAGCAAGCGAGCGCGCGAGTGCGGCGGCTGCCGCACGCGATGCGCGGGACGGCGCGCAGGAGGAACTCGAGCGGCTCGAACTGCAGGAGAAGCATTTCGCCGAGACTCACAAGGTCGTCACGACCGCCGAGGTGCTGGCGGCGCGCGCACGCCGCGACGATGCGTGGGGCGATATCCGCAGCGGCGCGGTCGATCTCGCAACGGGTGCGCCGGCCGTCGACGATGCGATACGCCTCGCCGACGAACTGGTCGATGCGCAGCTCGGTGCCACGCAAGCGGCGGCGACGTTGCAATCGCTGCGTCAGCAGGTCGAGTCCGCCCGCGCGGTATTGACGCGCCGGCAGGCGGCAGTCGACGAGCGCGAGCGCGAGCTGGCCGCGCACCGCGACGCATGGTCCGACCTCGCGACGACGGCCGGCGTGCCCGGCATGCCGCTGGCAGCGATGGGCGACTGGCTCGCGAAGCGCGACGTGGTGTTTGCCGCGCAGCTCGAGCTTGACCGCCAGCGCCGCGAATTCGAGGCGATCCGAGAAGCACGGGCCGGCGCGGAGGCTACGTTGCGTACGGCGCTGCGCCTGGTTTCGCGCGGCAGCGACGCCGAGGGGCTGGCGGCGCTCATCGCGATCGCCGAGACGTTCGTGCAATCGGCTGAAAAGACGCTCGCGCAGAAGGACAGCCTGGAGGACCGCGCGCGCGAAGCCGAACGCGGCTGCGCGACGGCCCGTTCACGCGCCGGCCAGGCCCAGGCGGCCTACGATGCGTGGCAAGCGCAATGGCGCGATGCGCTCGCCGACGCGAAGCTGTCAGCGAATGCGGTGACGCTGGCCGCAGCGGAAGGGGCGCTCGGGCTCGCGAATGCGGTGACGGCCGAACTGGCCGGCGCCGATGCGCCGCGCAACCGGATGGCCGCGATCCGTGCTGAGCTGGCCGCGCTCGAGGCCGGCGCACGGCGGCTCGCTGATGCGCTGGAGCCAGCATGGCTGGCGAGCGGCGACTGGCTGGACGTTGCGCGCCGGTTGACGATGCGCGTGGCGGCCGCACGGGAAACCGCGCGCGCGATCGATCGCGCCGACGAGGCGGTGCGGCAGGCCGACGGCAAAGTCGCCGATGCGGCCGCCGCGGTGGCGGGTGCGGATGCACGCATTCAGCCGTTGCTGCAACTGGCCGGCGTTGCGTCGATCGATGCGGCGCTGCCGCTGGCCGAGCGATCGGATCGGCAGCGCCAGCTTCGGCAGGCTGTCGATGCCGCGAAGGAGGCGCTGGTGCGCGATGGCGACGGGTTGTCCCAGGCGGCCGTCGAGGCCGAGGTCGCGGAACAGGACATCGCAGACGTGCCCGCGCAGCTCGAAGCAGTGAAGCAGTCGCTCGGCGACGTCGGCAAGCGCCTGAACACGCTCGCGCAGCAACAGGTCGTCGCCCAGCAGGCGTTCGGTGCGATCGACGGCCAGGCGAGCGCGGCCGTGGCCGAGGCGAAGCGGCAGGAAGCGCTGGCCGCGATGGGTGACGCGGCCGAACAGTATCTGGAAGCGGCGACGGCGAGCCGTCTGCTGAAGTGGGCGACCGATCGCTATCGCGACCAGAAGCAGGGGCCGATGCTGCGCCGGGCGGGCGAGATTTTCGCGGGGCTCACGCTCGGCGAATTTTCGCGGTTGACCGTCGACACCGAACGGACGCCGCCCGCGCTGTACGCGCGGCGCACGAAGGGCACGTCGGTCGAGGTGGCCGGCCTGAGCGAAGGCACGCGCGACCAGTTGTTCCTCGCGCTGCGGATCGCGGCGCTCGAACTGCAGCTCGCCAGCCGGACCGCTCTGCCGTTCGTTGCCGACGATCTGTTCATCAACTTCGACGATGCGCGTGCGAAGGCGGGGCTCGAGGCGCTGCGCGATCTGTCGACGCGAACCCAGGTGCTGTTCCTGACGCACCACGATCACCTGCTGCCGCTCGTGCGGGACGTGTTCGGCGCGCAGGTCAACGTGGTCGCGCTGCAGCGCGAGGTAGCCGGCGCATGACACGGGGCGGCCCGATGGTCCCGATACTTGGGAATGGTCATCGCGTGCAGGTAGTATGTGCGGTTCCGAAACGGACGTGACCGGTTCTGCCGGCCGCAGTCCGGCCACACGAGGGATCAATATGAACAAGCTGGTAGCTGCCATCGCATTCGCGGCGGACAAGCATCGCAATCAGCGGCGCAAGGATGACGAGGCATCGCCGTACATCAACCATCCGATCGCGCTGGCCGATGTGCTGGCCAACGAAGCCGGCATCGAGGACGAGCGCGTGATCGTCGCGGCCGTGTTGCACGACACGATCGAGGATACGGAGACAACCGAGCAGGAACTGCTGCGGCTGTTCGGCAAGGACGTCGCGGACATCGTGATGGAAGTCACCGACGACAAGTCGTTGCCGAAGGACGAGCGCAAGCGCCTTCAGGTCGAGCATGCGGCGAACATCAGCCGGCGCGCGAAGCTCGTGAAGCTGGCCGACAAGATCTGCAACCTGCGCGACATCACGCGGCATCCGCCCGCGGACTGGCCGCTCGAGCGCAAGCAGGCGTACTTCGACTGGGCGAAGTCGGTCGTCGACCGGATGCGCGGCGTGCATCCCGGCCTGGAAGGAATCTTCGATGCCGCGTACGACGCGCGGCCGGCGGACTGACGCGCAGCCATGCAGGCGGCCCGATCCCGATCCGTCGCGTGGTCATCGCCTGCGGTGGCGGGCGTCGACGTCGGCGGCGACAAGAAGCAATGCGATCTCGTGATCCTGCGCGGCTCGACGATCGTCTGCCGCGAGGCGCGGATCGCGCCCGAAGCGCTGCCTGCGCTGTGTATCGAGCATGACGTGGTGGCCGTCGGCGTCGATGCGCCGAGCCTGTGGTGGACGGGAAGCGGACGCCGCGCGGCCGAGCAGGCGCTCGCGCTTGAACGGATCTCATGTTTCCCGACGCCATCGCGCGAGCAGGCCGTGGCCAGCACGTCGGGCTTCTTCGACTGGATGTTCATGGGAGAGCGCGTCTACCGCGCGCTGGCCGACGCCTATCCGCTGCTGACCGACGCACGCTATGCCGGCGGGTGCGTGAGCTTCGAGACTTATCCGTACGCGATTACCTGCGCGATGCTTGGCAAGGCGATCGCGTCGGCGAAGCAGAAACGCAACCAGCGCAGGCAATTGCTGATCAAACTCGGGATCGACGTGTCGACACTGCGATCGGTCGACGCGCGGGACGCGACGTTGTGCGCATTGACCGCGCAATACGTGATCGACGGAAACGCGCACGCGTATGGCGATGCGGCGGGCGGGTACATCCGTGTGCCGATCGTCGGCGAGGCGATCGTGCTCGATACGCTCTAGTCACTCACGGGCCGCGGTTGGCTGCTACCCGTGAATCCGTGACGGCAAGGTGAGCTTTTGCGGGGGACGTATCTGATCGTCGACGTCAAGGTGCCGCGCAGTGACAGCCGGTCGGCATGTGCGAAGCCGGTGGCATGCGCAACCTGTTTAGTCGATGCGCCGTGCGCCTCCCGGCCGTGCTGCTCAGTCTTCGAGAATGGACTTCGGCACGCTGGAGAGATCGCAGGCAGCCGCGTGCTCGAAATAGCCTTGCGCATCGTCGATCATCACGACCGCGACGTCGATCAGCTCGTCGAGTCGCTGCAGCAGCGATTCGCGCCACTCGATGTCCTCATCGCGCTCGGGCGTCTTGTCGAGCTGCTCGATGATCGAGTCGGCCGTTTGCAGGAACGGGATCGCCTGTTGATAGTTTTCGATCGAGACCATCGCTGCGTTGCGCGCGCCGACAAGTCGTTCACGATGCTCATCCGCCAATTCGGATACGCCGCTGATGCGCGGCAGGACATCCGAGATGCGTTGCAGTAGCGGTGGTACCTGTTCTTCGAGCATGACGGCGCGCTCGCGCAGCGCGGCGTATTCATCACGGAGATTGGCGTCGCCGGATTGAGTGGTGCTGTCCATCGTCGGTATGAGAGGGTTGTTCGATCGCGGCATGATACTCGACGGCGTGCGCCCCCTTTGTTTGATTCGCAGCCGGGTGACCGGCGTGAGGGAAATGCGGGCGTGCTCGAACAGAGGATGTTGTCGCCCCACCGGTATAGGAGTTAAGAAGGACTCGCCCTGAATCTGTCGCGGACTCTCCGCGCTGAGGTAATGTAGAGCGCCCCACCCCCAAGCCCCCGTGCGCGGCAGCGCACGGGGGCTTTTTCGAAATATTTTCACAAAGGGGGTTGCGCAGACCGGGGCGGGTGCATAGAATCACGCCTCTTTCGCGCTAACGGAAACGCGGCGCGGGGGAAGAAGGGAAGCGGTGCGATGGAGGGTCGGTTGTAGAGCCCCGGCGCACATGAAGTTGAACCCAGTGGTCGCAACGAAGCAGTTCAAAAAGTTGTTGACTGACTGAAAAAGACGGTTCATAATCTCGTTTCTCTGCTGCTGAAAACGCAGCGCTGCTGAGAAACTTCAGGTTTCTCGCAGAAATGCTCTTTAAAAATTAACAGCCGATAAGTGTGGGCGCTTGATGGAAGCGAGCT
>NZ_QTQD01000028.1:0-117315 GCF_003858025.1 Burkholderia sp. Bp9004
TGGCGCAGGATGTCGTATGCCGTCGTCACGTGGAAGAAGAAGTTGGGCAGCACGAAGTTCAGCAGATACGACTGGCCGGTGAACTCGATCGGGCCGACGCGCATCTTGAGCACGACCTGGCGCGCTTCGCTGCCATCGATCTGCGCGGCGTCGAAGCCTTTCAGATAGTCGATCGTCTTCTGGATGCGCGCGTGCAGTTCGTCGAACGTCTGCTCGACGTCGGGATAGCTCGGGATGTCGACGCCGGCGAGCCGCGCGGCGCAGCCCTTGGCCGTGTCGGTCGCGATATACACCTGGCGGACGAGCGGCAGCATGTCCGGATAGAGGCGTGCGCCGATGAACACCGACGGGTCGATCTGCTTCTCGGCCGCATGCGCCTGCGCCTTGCCGAGGATGTGCTGCAGGTTGGTGAGGCCGCGGATCAGGACGGGCAGCGAAGCCTGGTACATCGAGATGGACATGGGACGACTCCTGGAGGAAAAGGGGGGCAGCCGGTACGCGGCGCACCGTGTGTCGCGGCGCCGAAACCGCTGCCGTTGCATCTTAGCGCGACGGGATGACCCGTGCGCGTCGTTGGCCATCAGGTCAGGTGCCGGGCCGCACCGCCGGCTGCCATTTACCATCCAGGGGGCGGAACAGTCTGGTCAGTCCTGATGCACGCCCTGCGATGCCGACATCATCCGCTCCACATACCGCGCGATCATGTCGATTTCGAGATTGACCTTGTCGCCGGCCTTCACGTGACGCAGTGTCGTGACCTCGACCGTATGCGGGATCAGGTTGATCGAGAACTCGCAGCCGTCGGCGCGATCGTCGACCGTGTTGACGGTCAGGCTCACGCCGTTGACCGTGATCGAGCCCTTGTACGCGAGATAGCGGCCGAGCTCGCGCGGTGCGACGATCCGCAACTCGTGCGATTCGCCGACCGGCGCGAAGCGCGTCACGGTGCCGAGGCCGTCGACGTGGCCCGACACGATGTGCCCGCCGAGGCGGTCGTGCGCGCGCAGCGCCTTCTCGAGGTTCACTTCGCCCGGCTGCGCGAGACCGACCGTGCGGTTCAGGCTTTCGCGAGACACGTCGACGTCGAAACCAGTGTCGGTCTTTTCGAGCACCGTCATGCACGCGCCCTGGATCGCGATGCTGTCGCCGAGCGCGACATCGGCCAGGTCGAGCCCGCCGGCCTGCACGGTCAGCCGCACGCCCGCCTCGGGCGACGCGCCGAGCGGGTTGATCGCCTCGATGCGGCCGACGGCCGCGACAATTCCGGTAAACATCCTGACGGCTCCGTTCAAAGAGTGGCGGGGGGCGGTGCGACACGCGCCAGGATTCGCAGATCGTCGCCGATCCGCTCGACGCTGTGGAACGCGAGCCGCACGCGGGCGTCGAGGCTCGCCGGCGCGGCGAGGTCGAACATGCCGGCCGCGTCGCTGCCGAGCAGGCTCGGTGCGAGATAGACCAGCAGCTCGTCGACGCACTGCTCGCGCAGCAGCGAGCCGTTCAGCTTGTGGCCGGCCTCGACGTGCAACTCGTTGACGCCGCGCGCGCCGAGCGCCGCCAGCATCGCGGGCAGGTCGACCTTGCCGTACGCATTCGCGAGCGGCACGATTTCCGCGCCGCGCGACTTCAGCACGTTCGCGCGCACTTCGCCGGCGGCATCGAGCCGGCCGCAGAAGATCAGCAGCGGCGCGCCTTCGAGCAGGCGCGCATCGAGCGGCAGGTCGAGGCGGCTGTCGACCAGCACGCGCTGCGGCTGGCGCGGCGTGTCGATGCCGCGAACGGTCAGGAGCGGGTTGTCCTCGCGCACGGTGCCGATCCCGGTGAGGATCGCGCACGCGCGCGCGCGCCAGGCGTGGCCGTCGAGGCGCGCGGCCTCGCCGGTGATCCACTGGCTTTCGCCGGACGGCAGCGCGGTGCGCGCGTCGAGCGACGCGGCCGTCTTCATCCGCACCCATGGGCGGCCGCGCGTCATCCGCGACACGAAGCCGATGTTCAGTTCACCCGCTTCGTTCGCGAGCAGCCCGCAGCGCACGTCGATGCCCGCGTCGCGCAGCATCCCGAGGCCGCGCCCCGACACTTGCGGATTCGGGTCTTCCATCGCGGCGACGACCTTCGCGACGCGCGCGTCGATCAGCGCGTTCGCGCACGGCGGCGTGCGGCCGAAGTGGCTGCACGGCTCGAGCGTCACGTACACTGTGGAGCCGGCGACGTCATGGCCGCGCGCACGCGCGTCCTTCAGCGCCTGCACTTCCGCGTGGTCCTGGCCGGCCGGCTGCGTGAAGCCTTCGCCGATCACGTCGCCGTCCTTGACGATCACGCAGCCGACGCGCGGGTTCGGCGCGGTCGTATACATGCCGCGCGCCGCGAGCGTCAGCGCGCGCTGCATGTGGGCGAAATCGGTATCCGAGAACATGCGTGCGGACCCGGGTCAGGCGGCGAGGGCTGCGAATGCGCGGCGTGCGGCCGCGAGCGTCGCGTCGATCACCGCGTCGTCGTGCGTGCTCGACACGAAGCCGGCCTCGTACGCGGACGGCGCGAAATACACGCCCTCGTCGAGCATCAGGTGGAAGAAGCGGTTGAAGCGCTCGGTATCGCTCTTCGTGACTTCCGCGAAGCTGGTCGGCACACGCTCCGCGAAGTAGAGGCCGAACATCGCGCCGATCGAGTCGGCGGCGAACGGCACGCCGGCCGCGCGCGCTTCGGCCGCGAGGCCGTCGGCGAGACGCTTGGTCTGCGCGGTGAGCGCGTCGTAGAAGCCGGGCGCCTGGATCAGTTGCAGCGTCTTCAAGCCCGCGGCGACCGCGATCGGGTTGCCCGACAGCGTGCCGGCCTGATAGACGCCGCCGAGCGGCGCGAGGTGGGCCATGATGTCGCGGCGGCCGCCGAACGCGGCGGCCGGCATCCCGCCGCCAATCACCTTGCCGAGGCAGGTGAGGTCGGCCGTGATCCCGTAGTACGCCTGCGCGCCGCCGAGCGCGACGCGGAAGCCGCACATCACTTCGTCGAAGATCAGCACGGCGCCGTGCTTCGTGCACAGCGCGCGCAGCGCGTTCAGGAATTCGGGGGTGCCGCGCACGAGGTTCATGTTGCCCGCGACGGGCTCGACGATCACCGCGGCCATCTCGTCGCCGAACGCGCCGAACGCTTCTTCGAGCGCGGCGACGTTGTTGTATTCCAGGACGGTCGTGTGTTTCGCGATGTCGGCGGGCACGCCGGCCGACGTCGGGTTGCCGAACGTCAGCAGGCCGGAGCCGGCCTTGACCAGCAGGCTGTCCGCGTGGCCGTGATAGCAGCCCTCGAACTTGACGATGCGGCTGCGGCCCGTGAAGCCGCGCGCGAGACGCAGCGCGCTCATCGTGGCCTCGGTGCCGCTCGATACCATCCGCACCTGCTCGATCGACGGGACGAGCTTGCAGATTTCCTCGGCGATTTCGATCTCGGCTTCGGTCGGCGCGCCGAACGAGAAGCCGTCGGCGAGCACGTTCTGCACGGCCGACAGCACTTCCGGATGGACGTGGCCGACGATCATCGGGCCCCATGAGCCGATGTAGTCGATGTACTGCTTGCCGTCGGCATCCCAGAAGTACGGGCCCTGCGCGCGCGAGACGAAACGCGGCGTGCCGCCGACCGAACGGAAGGCGCGCACCGGCGAGTTGACGCCGCCCGGAATGGTCTTCTGGGCGCGTTCGAAGAGGATCTGATTGTTGGACATGGACGAAACCTGCGAGAGAAGGGCGCGGGGGCCTGTGCACGGGCCGCGGCGCCTGGGCGGAACGATCGTCTGATTGTACCGGAGACGCGCATGACGGGCCCGCCGGGCGGTCTGCGGCCTTTCGGCGCGTGAGGGATGGCGCGGGCCGGGCGGGACGAGGGTGTGATTCGGCCCCGTTATCGATCCGGCAACGGTGGCGGCTTGCGCTTGCCGGTCAGCTCGGCCCAGCGCTTCTCGAGCGGGCCTTCGACCATCGGCTTGATCACCGTGCCGGAGCTCTGCGCGTCCCAGGTCTGCACCGAGTACGGATGGACGCGCAGCGCGTCGCGCGCGATCACGACGTCCTGGTGCGCGTCGACCAGCCAGTCGTACACGAAGTCGATGCATAGCCGGTAGCCGCGCTTCGTCGACGGATCGTGCACCTCGTACGGCGCGCGCGTCACGTAGCCCGAGCCGAACACGCCCTTCGGCTCCTTCGCGACGCGGTGCAGGAACACACGATCGCCCGGCAGGATGCCGCGCGCGAAGCCGCAGCCCCACACGTCATGCACGGCCTCGCCGGCTTTCACGCGCGCGGCGACGTCGGGCAGTTCGGGCCACGGCCATTTCTTGGGGCTCCAGATCAACAGGAAGGCGGTCATCGGTTCGATCGTGTGTCGTATTGGTCAGACAAGAGGGGCGAGGAGTTGCAAGCTTAATCGAATCCCGGCGCTCGATCCCGCGCGGTGGGCGTCGCGCCGGTGTTTTCCCGCCAGCCGCCCACTCGGCCGCCAGCACGTAAAAAAGTTGCGCGTACAATCATGGGCCTGGGCGCGCCGTTCGCGGCGCGGCCTCCCGTCTTCACCGCCACGCGCGCCCCGATGCGCGCGGGCTCCATTCCGGATACCCATGTCTCACGTCATCCGACGCCGGCCCGATGCCCGGCTGATCCTGTTGCTCGGCGCGCTCGCGGCCTGCGGGCCGATCGCCACCGACATGTACCTGCCGAGCCTGCCGTCGATCGCCGACGGCTTCTCCGTCAGCCCCGGCGCCGCGCAGCGCACGCTGACGAGCTTCATGGCCGGCTTCTCGATCGGCATGCTGCTGTACGGTCCGATGTCCGACACGTGGGGCCGCCGGCCCGTGCTGCTCGGTGGCATCGCGCTGTTCACGCTCGCGAGCGTCGGCTGCTTCGTGTCGAACTCGATCGACATGCTGATCCTCGTGCGGTTCCTGCAGGCGCTCGGCGCCGGCGCGGCGTCGGTGCTGTCGCGTGCGATCGCGCGCGATGCGCACGAGCCGACCGATGCGGCGAAGGTGCTGTCGATGGTTGCGATCGTCACTGCGGTCGGGCCGCTGCTCGCGCCGCTGATCGGCGGGCAGATCCTGCGTTTCTCGGGCTGGCGCGGCGTGTTCGTCGTGCTCGCCGTGTTCGGCGCGGTGTGCGCGGCGACCGCTTACCTGCGCGTGCCGGAAACCTGGCCGAAGGAGCGGCGCAAGAGCGCGGCCGTGCTCGCGTCGTTCGCATCGTACGGGCGCATCCTGTCCGATCCGGTCGCGTGGGGGCACATGCTGTGCGGCGGGATGGCGTTCGCGTCGATGTTCTCGTACATCACCGCGACGCCGTTCGTGTACATCGAGTATTTCCACGTGTCGCCTCAGCACTACGGGCTGCTGTTCGGCCTGAACGTCGTCGGGATCATGATCGGCAACTTCGCGAACACGCGGCTCGTCGGCCGCATCGGCTCGCTGCGCATCATCTCGGCCGCGTCGCTCGTGAGCTGCATCGCGTCGCTCGCGGTCGCGCTCGTCGCGCTGACCGGGTGGGGCGGTTTGTGGTCGATCGTCGTGTGCCTGTTCTTCGTGGTCGGCGTGGTCGGGATCCTGTCCGCGAACTGCACGACCGACCTGATGCATCGCTATCCGCACAACGCGGGCGCGTCGGCGGCCGTATTCGGCGCGATGCAGCTCGCGCTCGGCGCGATCGCGAGCGTCGCGATCGGCGCACTCGCGGACGGCACGCCGTTCGCGATGGGCGTGACGATCGGCGTCACCGGCGTGCTGTGTTTCGTCGGCCGCTCCCTCGTGCTGCGCTGGCATGGCCGGCCGGTGAAAGCGGGCGCCTGAGCCGGCGCGGCAGCCGCCGCCGCGGCATGAAAAAACGCCACCGCGCGATGCGTCGGTGGCGTTTTTTTCGGGCGGGCGGAAAGCGGCCACCGTGCCGTGTCGGGCGTCAGTCCCGCGCGACGTCCTTCGCCGCCGGCGAGGCGCCGTGGCTCAGCCAGTCGAGCACGTCGGCCGTCTCGTCGTCGCTCGCCCGTGCGCGCGCCTGCGCGACGGCCTCCGGCAGTTCGCCGTTGGTGGACGCGCGACGAATCGCGACGCCGACCGCGAGGACGTCGATCATCAGCAGATGCAGGACCCGCGAGATCATCGACAGCTGCGATTCGCGCATCTCGATGTGGTCGGTCTCGAGCGCGACGGTCGCGCGCTTCGCGAGCGGCGTGTTGCTCGACGTGATCGCGATCACCTTCGCGCCAGCCTGCATCGCGACCTCGAGCACGCGCAGCAATTCCGGCGCGCGTCCCGATTTCGACACCGCGACGATCACGTCGCCCTTGCCGAGCAGCGCGGCCGATGCAGCCTGCATGTACAGGTCGCCGTACGCGATCGTCGGAATCCCGAAGCGGAAGAACTTGTAATGCGCGTCCTGCGCGACGATGTTCGAGTTGCCGAGCCCGTAGAACTCGATGCGGCGCGCGCCGTTCAGGATCTCGATCGCGTTCTCGACGTGCTCGAAGTTCAGGTGTTCGCGCAACTGCAGGATCGCGGACACCGTGTTGTCGAGCACCTTCGCGCCGAAGTCGGTGGCCGTGTCGCCGAGATGCACCTGGCTGTGGCTCATCGGAATCGTGCCGGTGAGGCCGGTCGCGAGCTTCAGCTTGAAATCCGACAGCCCCTGGCAGCCGAGCGAGCGGCAGAAGCGGATCACCGTCGGCTGGCTCACGTCCGCCTTGCGTGCGATGTCGACGATCGGGTCGTTGATGATCGAGCGCGGATGGTTCAGCGCGAGATCGGCGACGCGGCGCTCGGCCGGCGTCAGCGCGTCGCGCATCTGGCGGATCCGCTCGAACACGGCCGACGATGCGCCGCCCGACCGGTTCGACAACTGCTCCGCGAGGATCGCCGACACGCCGAGGAAGGCCGGATATTCGGCGGTGATCAGGTAGGTCGGGATGTTCTGGAGATACTGCGTGAAGCGGCCCTTCGCCTCGAAGCGCGCGCGGAACGACGAGCGCGTGAACAGATCGCCGAGCTTCAGCGCGACGCCGCCGCCAATGTACACGCCGCCGAGCGCGCCGAGCGTCAGCGCGAGGCTGCCCGCGAACGAGCCGAGGATGCCGCAGAAGCATTCGACCGCCTCGAGGGCGAGATCGTCGCCCGCATGCGCGCGCTCGACGATCTCTGCCGTGTCGACGGTCGCGGCCACGCGCTTCTTGTCGCGCGCGGCGAGCGCGCGGTAGATGACCTCGATGCCCGGTCCCGCGCACACGCGTTCGAAGGACACGTGCGGAAACTTCTTGCGCGCGTACTGCAGCACGAGATCCTCGCGCTCGTCCTGCGGCGCGAACGATGCGTGACCGCCTTCGCTGCCGAGCGCGATCCAGCGGTCGTCCGCGGGAATCAGGCCGGAGACCCCGAGCCCGGTGCCGGGCCCGAGCAGCCCGATCACGCTGTTCTGGCGGCGCGTGCCGCCACCGATCTGCACGCGCTGCGCATCGGTCAGGCCCGGCAGCGCCATCGCGAGCGCGGTGAAGTCGTTCACGACGAGCAGCGTGTCGAAGCCGAGCGCGCGGCGCGTGGCCTCGATGGAGAAGCTCCAGTCGTGATTGGTCATCGTGATCTGGTCGCCGTCGACCGGGTTCGCGATCGCGATCGCCGCGTGGTTCACGCGGCTGATCTTCACGTCCTTCAGATACTTGCGGATCGCGTCGGTGAGCGTCGGATAGTCGGCGCCGGGGTAGACGCGGATCTGCGTGATCTCGCCGGGGCCGGTTTCCAGCGCGAAACGCGCGTTGGTGCCGCCGACGTCCGCGAGCAGGCGCGGGCCGTCGGCATGCTGGGCCGCGACGACAGCCTTACTTTGCGCACCAGTAGACATCGAGCTTGGTCCCCTTGTCGTTGGCCAGTTGGGAAATCGCGTTCTTCTGCAGCGATGCGGCTGCTGCGTCGAGCACCGCGCGTTTGCGTTCGCCCGCGATCAGCAGGAACAGCCGCTCGACGCGCTTGAGCGCATCGAGCGAGAAGCTCACACGCGCATGCGGCGCGGCGCCGGGATGCACGGCGACGAAGCGCTCGGGCGTCGTGATCGCGCGATCCCATTCGGGCGCATCGGCGAAGATCGACGCGGTGTGGCCGTCCTCGCCCATGCCGAGCACGGCGACGGTCGGCACGCGGTAGTCGGCGTTCGCGTTGAGTGCGGCGACGTGCGCGTCGAGCGCCGCGCGCGTGTCGACGAGCGGCAGGAAGCGGGCAGGGGCCGCCGCGTGCTGCAGCAGCGTGTCGCGCACGAGCTGCGCGTTGCTGGCCGCGTCGTCTTCCGGCACCCAGCGGTCGTCGACCAGCGTGACGTCGACGCCGGCCCAGTCGAGCGCCGCGTGCGACAGCGTTTGCAGGAACGGGCGCGGGCTCGTGCCGCCGGACACCGCGAGCGTCGGGCGCGCGGGGCCGCCGAGCGCGGCGCGCAGCGCATCGCCGACGGCGCGCGCGAGCGCTTCGCTTTGCGCTTCCTGGGTGTCGAAAGCGTGAATCTCGATCACATCTCCTCCGGACTGCTTTGTCTGTTCAATTCGTGCGAATCATGGGGCACGTTGCCGTGTGCACACGGCAACGGTTTGCATCAGTTTTCTTCTTCGAGCCAGCAGGTGCCGTGCTGCGCAAGCATCGCGCTCGCCGCGGCCGGCCCCCACGTGCCTGCCGCATACGGCTTCGGCGGCTTCAGCGAGCGGGCCCATTCGTTCAGGATCGGCTCGACCCAGCGCCACGCGGCTTCCTGTTCGTCGCGACGCACGAACAGGGCGAGGCGGCCGTTGATCACGTCGAGCAAGAGGCGCTGATACGCCTCCATCTGCCCTTCCTTGAAGAAACGGTCGAACGCGAGGTCGAGGTGCACGCTCGCGAGGTTCATCCCTTCGCCGGGCTGCTTCGCGAGGCAGTACAGGCGAATCGTCTCGTTCGGCTGCAGCCGGATCACGAGGCGGTTCGATCCGGCGCGCAGCGCGGTCGGCCCGAGGGCCGAGTGCGGCACCGGCCGGAAGTTGACGACGATCTCCGCGACGCGATCGGCGAGACGCTTGCCGGTGCGCAGGAAGAACGGCACGCCGGCCCAGCGCCAGTTTTCGATCTCGACCTTCAGCGCGACGAAGGTTTCGGTCGGACTGTCCGGCTTCACGCCAGGCTCGGTCGCGTAGGCCGGGACCTGCGCGCCCTTGATCACGCCCGCATGATACTGGCCGCGCACCGCGACCTTGCCGATGTCGCGCGAATCGACGGGTTTCAGCGCGCGCAGCACGCGCAGCTTTTCGTCGCGCACCGAGTCGGAGTCCATCGAGTGCGGCGGCTCCATGGCGACGATCGACAGCAGCTGCAGCAGGTGGTTCTGCACCATGTCGCGCAGCGCGCCCGTATTGTCGTAGAAATCGCCGCGCGCCTCGACGCCGAGCTCCTCGGCGATCGTGATCTGGATGCTCTCGACCCATTCGCGGCGCCACAGCGGCTCGAACAGCGCATTGCCGAAGCGCAGCGCGAGCAGGTTCTGCACCGGCTCCTTCCCGAGGTAGTGGTCGATCCGGTAGATCTGGTCTTCCGCGAAGATCTCGCCGACCGCGTCGTTGATCGCGTTCGACGAGCGCAGGTCGTAGCCGAGCGGCTTCTCGAGCACGATGCGCGCGCCTTCGTTCAGGCCGACCGACGCGAGCGCCTTGCAGATCGGCACGAACAGCGACGGCCCCGTCGCGAGATAGAACACGCGGATGCCGGGAAGCTGCGCGACCGCGTCGCGCAGCACGACGTAGTCCTCCGCGCGACCGAGGTCGAGCTTTACGTATTCGATGCGTTCGAGGAAGGATTTCCACGCGGTTTCGTCGAAGGCCTTGCCGGCGGCTTTCGCCGCGTGCGGCTTCACGTGCGTGTCGACCCACTCGAGATAGCCGGCCCGATCCGATTCGTGCCGCGCGACGGCAACGATCCGGCCGCTTTCCGCGAGCATGTTGCCGCGGTGCGCTTCGAACAGCGCGGGCAGGATCTTGCGCATCGACAGGTCGCCGGTGCCGCCGAAAAGTACGAAGGTAAAGCTGGAATCGGTATGCATGTGTCTCCGCCGGTTGGGGTGCTGGGAAGCGATCCGTAGTGCGATAAAAATATTTTTGACACTGAATTGTAGTTTAACTACAATCCGCCGCAAGGGGTAGCACCTGGGTGAAGAAAAAAAGAAGTGCGGTCGATGAACTGCGCGAGCTTCGCCTTCGGGAACGCCTTGTGCCGAATGTTATCGGACATTGACGGTGCGCATCGTCCGCGCGCCGTCGCCCCCGGGCTCGCGCCGCGGCATCGCGGCGGGCCAGAAACACAAAGAGGAGACACGCCGTTGAATCTCGATTCACGCTTTCTGTAAGAGCCCGGCCGGTCATCGGCCCCGTACGCTGCATGCGTCCCGCGGCTCGATTTCCCCGTCGTTTATCAAGAAGCCGGTTCCCCGTCGGGGAACCTCACGAGTTGATTCAGTCTGGAGGAGATAAGTAATGAAAGTTCGCTCGATCATGGGCGCGCTCTGCGCCGCGGGTCTGATGGCTGGCGCCGTGGCGGCGCAGGCGGCCGAGAATGTAACCGTGCTGCACTGGTGGACCTCGGGCGGCGAGTCGAAGGCCGTCGGCGTGCTGAAGGACGACGTGCAGAAGCAGGGCTACGTGTGGAAGGACTTCGCGGTCGCGGGCGGTGCCGGCGCCGCGGCGATGACCGCGCTGAAGACCAAGGTGATCAGCGGTGACGCACCGTCGGCCGCGCAGATCAAGGGCCCGCTGATCCAGGACTGGGCCGACCAGGGCGTGCTCGTCAACATCGATTCCGCCGCTGGCGACTGGAAGCAGAACCTGCCGCCGGAAATCGACAAGATCATCAAGTACAAGGGCCACACCGTCGCGGCGCCGTTCTCGGTGCACCGCGTGAACTGGCTCTATATCAACAAGGCCGCGCTCGACAAGGTCGGCGCGAAGGTGCCGACCACCTGGCCTGAATTCTTCGCGGTCGCCGACAAGCTGAAGGCCGCGGGCATCCAGCCGGTCGCGATGGGCGGCCAGCCGTGGCAGGACCTGACGCTGTGGGAAGACGTCGTGCTGTCGCAGGGCCCGGCGTTCTACAAGAAGGCGCTGGTGGATCTCGACCAGGCGACGCTGACCTCGCCGCAGATGCTGTCGGTGTTCGACACGGTGCGCAAGATCCAGGGCTACTTCGATACCGGCCGTAACGGCCGCGACTGGAACCTCGCGACCGCGATGGTCATCAACGGCAAGGCCGGCATGCAGTTCATGGGCGACTGGGCGAAGGGCGAGTTCGAGAACGCGGGCAAGAAGGCGGGCAAGGACTACATCTGCGCGGCGGTGCCGGGTACGGCGAATTCGTACACGTTCAACGTCGACTCGTTCGTGTTCTTCCAGCAGAAGGGCCAGAAGGAAGCGACGCCGGGCCAGCTCGCACTCGCGAAGACGATCATGACGCCGGCCTTCCAGGAGCAGTTCAGCCTGCTGAAGGGTTCGGTGCCGGTGCGTCTCGGCGTGAAGATGGACAAGTTCGACGACTGCGCGAAGAAGTCGTACGCCGACGAGCAGACCGCGATCAAGTCGGGCGGCTTCGTGCCGTCGCTCGCGCACGGGATGGCGCAGGGCGACGCAACGGCCGGCGCGATCACCGACGTCGTGACGAAGTTCATGAACTCGCAGCAGGATTCGAAGAGCGCGGTCGCCGCGCTCGCGAAAGCCGCGAAGGTGAAGTAAAACGCGATAGGCGCCCGGCCGGAAGCACTTCGTCGGCCGGGCGTTTTTGCAAGTGCAGCAAACGGGCTCGCCCGCGAAGCCCGTGCCGTACCCGGCGCCGGCCCGGCCTGCGTCACCCTCGTTCCAGGAGTCGAATCAAGTGGCTGCCCCTCTTAGCGGAAACGGATCCGGCGCTGCCGCCGCACGGCGCACGTCGCCGATGTCGGCCTTCGCCGATCGCTGGATCCCGAAGCTCGTGCTCGCGCCGAGCCTCGCGATCGCCGTGGTGTTCATCTACGGCTTCATTCTGATTACCGGTTATCTGTCGCTGACCAACTCGCGGCTGTTGCCGAACTACGAATTCGACGGCTTCGGCCGTTACACGGACCTGTTCCAGAACGACGTGTGGTGGACCTCCGCCGCGAACCTCGGCTGGTTCGGGATTCCGTTCATCGCGATCTGCGTCGCGCTCGGGCTGTTCCTCGCGATCCTGCTCGACCAGCGGATCCGCAACGAAGGCGCGCTGCGCGCGATCTTCCTGTATCCGATGGCGCTGTCGTTCATCGTCACGGGTACCGCATGGCAGTGGATCCTGAACCCGGGCCTCGGCCTGGAGAAAGTGATGCACGACTGGGGCTGGACGAGCTTCTCGTTCGGCTGGCTCGACGATCCGGACAAGGCGATCTTCTGTATCGTGATCGCCGCCGTGTGGCAGTCGACCGGCTTCGTGATGGCGCTGTTCCTCGCCGGGTTGCGCGGCGTCGACGCCGAGATCTTCAAGGCCGCGCAGGTCGACGGTGCGACGCTGCCGACCATCTACCGCAAGATCGTGATCCCGAGCATGCGCCCGGTGTTCTTCTCGGTGCTGCTGATTCTCTGCCACATCACGATCAAGACCTTCGACCTGGTGGTGGCGTTGACGGCGGGCGGCCCCGGCACGTCGTCGTCGCTGCCGGCCATGTTCATGTACACGTTTTCGTTCAACCGCGGCCAGCTCGGGCTTGGCGCGGCGTCGTCGGTGATGATGCTCGCGACCGTGGTCGCCGTGCTGGTGCCGCTGATGTATATGGAATCGAGGAGCACCCGCAATGCAGCCTAAGATGACGATCAGCCGGGCAGTGATCTATGCGGCGCTGATCCTGTTCGCGCTGTATTTCCTGTTCCCGATCTACGTGATGCTGTCGACGTCCTTCAAGGATCTCGACCAGCTGCGCACCGGCAACCTGCTGACGCCGCCGACGCACTGGACC
This sequence comes from Burkholderia sp. Bp9004, assembly GCF_003858025.1. Taxonomy (NCBI): domain Bacteria; kingdom Pseudomonadati; phylum Pseudomonadota; class Betaproteobacteria; order Burkholderiales; family Burkholderiaceae; genus Burkholderia; species Burkholderia sp. Bp9004. The sequence continues at coordinate 12,966 of NZ_QTQD01000028.1, forward strand.
ATCGATCCGTGGGTGAAGGCGTGGAGCGGCGCGTGTACCGGCGTGCGCTGCGACGGCATGAAGCCGTTCTTCCTGAACTCGCTGCAGATGGTGATCCCGGCCGTGCTGATCTCGTCGCTGATCGGCGCGTTCAACGGCTACGTGCTCACGCACTGGCGCTTTCGCGGCGCGGATGCGCTGTTCACGATGATGCTGGTCGGCTGCTTCATTCCGTTCCAGGTGATCCTGCTGCCGATGGCGCGCCTGCAGGGGATGCTCGGCCTCGCCAACACGATTCCGGGCCTCGTGTTCGTGCACGTCGTGTACGGGATCGCGTTCACGACGATGTTCTTCCGCAACTTCTACGTGAGCGTGCCGGCCGAGCTCGTGAAGGCCGCGCGTATCGACGGCGCGGGCTTCTTCACGATCTTCACGAAGATCCTGATGCCCGTGTCGCTGCCGATCTTCATGGTGTGCCTGATCTGGCAATTCACGCAGATCTGGAACGACTTCCTGTTCGGGATCGTGTTCTCCGGCGTCGATTCGATGCCGATCACGGTCGCGCTGAACAACCTCGTCAACACGTCGACGGGCGTGAAGGAATACAACGTCGACATGGCCGGCGCGATCATCGCCGCGCTGCCGACGCTGCTTGTCTACGTGGTCGCCGGCCGCTACTTCGTGCGTGGGCTGACGGCGGGCGCGGTGAAGGGGTAAGCGCGGTTTCATCCGAAACGACGAACCGGCCGCGCACGACGCGCGGCGCATCGAAACGAACCCGACGCGGCGCCGCAGTGCGCCGCGCGAGACGAGACAGAGGATTCACAGCATGGCAAGCCTTTCCATCCGTGACGTGTACAAGACCTACCCGAACGGGGTGCCGGTCCTGAAGGGTGTCGACATCGAGATCGAGGACGGACAGTTCCTGATCCTGGTCGGCGGGTCGGGCTGCGGGAAGTCGACGCTGCTCAACATGATTGCCGGGCTCGAAACCGTGACGAGCGGCGAGATCTGCATCGACGGCAAGGTCGTGAACGACCTGTCGCCGAAGGATCGCGACATCGCGATGGTGTTCCAGTCGTACGCGCTGTATCCGTCGATGACGGTGCGCGAGAACATCTCGTTCGGCCTGAACATCCGCAAGGTGCCGAAGAGCGAGCAGCAGCAGATCGTCGAGCGCGTGTCGGCGATGCTGCAGATCCAGCATCTGCTTGACCGCAAGCCGGGCCAGCTGTCGGGCGGCCAGCGCCAGCGCGTCGCGATGGGCCGTGCGCTCGCACGCGATCCGTCGCTGTTCCTGTTCGACGAACCGCTGTCGAACCTCGACGCGAAGCTGCGCATCGAGATGCGCGCGGAAATCAAGCTGCTGCACCAGCGCCTCGGCACGACGATCGTCTACGTGACGCACGACCAGATCGAGGCAATGACGCTCGGCGACCGGATCGCGGTGATGAAGGACGGCGTGGTCCAGCAGTTCGGCGCGCCGCAGGAGATCTACGATTCGCCGTCGAACCTGTTCGTCGCGGGCTTCATCGGCGCGCCGCCGATGAACTTCATCAATGGCAAGCTGGTCGAGCAGGGCAGCGGGATCGCGCTCGAGATCGACACGGGCCTCGCGCGCAGCGCGCTGAACCTGCCGTTCGACGCGAAGCGAATGAACGGTCATGTCGGCCGCGAGGTGATCCTCGGCCTGCGCCCGGAGCGCATCACCGACGTGCGCAACGCGCACCACGGCGAGACGTCGCAGCTGCAGCCGATCGACGTGCGCGTCGACGTGACGGAGCCGACCGGGCCGGACACGCACGTGTTCGCGCAGGTCAACGGCAAGCGGATCGTGAGCCGCGTGCATCCGGCCGCGAATCCGCAGCCTGGGCAGACGCAGTCGCTGCTGTTCGACGTGTCGAAGGCGGTGCTGTTCGATCCGGTGTCGGAAGAGCGGATCGCGTGAGGACGCGAATGCGCTGAACGAACGTGAAGGGGCCGTCTTGAACGGCCCCTTTTGTTCTGGCGTCCCGGCCAGGCACGGCATTGCGGCACGGCGGCGTCAGTGCGGCAACCGCACGTCGAACTTGAACGTCGCGAGCCGTGCGACGAGGATGAAGCCGGTCGCGAGCAGCACGCTGTACACCGAATCGAACTGCAGCCACACGAGCAGCAGATAGAACCAGCAACCGACGAACGCGCAGGTCGCGTACGGCCGCGAATCGCGCAGGATCAGCGGGATGTCGTTGCAGAGCACGTCGCGGACGATCCCGCCGACCACGCCGGTAATCACGCCCATCATCACCGCGATGAAGCGCGGCATCTCGGCATCGAGCGCGATCGACGTGCCCGAGATGCTGAAGATGCCGAGCCCGATCGCATCGGCGACGAGCAGCAACCGCTCGGCCGACAGCCGCGACAGCATGCGCAGCACGAACGGCGCGAACAGCGCGAGCACGAAGATCGCGATCACGTAGTCGTCGTGCACGACCCAGTAGAACGGCCGGCGCTCGAGCAGGATGTCGCGCAGCGTGCCGCCGCCGAACGCAGTGGCGAGCGCCACCACGAACGTGCCGACCGAGTCGAGGCGGTTCTTGCGCGCCTCGATGAAGCCCGAGATCGCAAAGGCCAGCGTGGCGATTGCCTCCAGTATGGCGATCGCGAGCGTCAGCCTAGGATGCGGCACGCGGCCCCCGGTCGCCCGGCGCCGCGAACGGCTGCAGCAGCACCAGCACCGCGCCCGCGCCGCCGTCGTGGCCGCGCGCCTCGCAGAATGCGATCACTTCTTCCTTCTGGACGAGCCACGCACGGACCTTGCCTTTCAGCACCGGCTCCTTGCCGATCGAGCCGAGCCCCTTGCCGTGGATCACGCGCAGGCAGCGCAGCCCTTTCTTGCCGGCTTCGCGGATGAATTCGGCGAGCGCATCGCGCGCTTCGTCGCGCCGCATGCCGTGCAGGTCGATCTGCGCCTGGACGATCCACGCACCGCTCCTCAGCTTGCGCACGACGTCGCGGCTGATGCCGGGGCGGTGGTAGTACAGCGAGTCGTCGCTGTCGAGCAGCGTCTCGGGATCGAATTCGTCGGACAGCGTCGCGTTCAGCACGGCTTCCTCGTCGCGTTGCGTCTGCTTCGGCACCGGATCGGGCGGCGTGCGTCCGGCCGCCGCGCGCGGTGGTGCGTTCAGCGGCCGGACGGCGCCGATCTCGTTGCGGAACAGGTTCGCGTCGGCTTCCGCCTTGCGCTCGGCCTTGGCCGTTTCGATGCGCTCGCGGTCGCGGCGATCGGCTTCGCCTTGCAGCGACTTGCGCAGTGCGCCGAGGCCGGCGAGCCCCTGGCCGCGCAACGCGGCGGGATCGGGCGCGGGCGGCGGCGCGGCGGGCGCGGGGTTCGCGGGACGGGCGGCGATCTGCCGCTTCGCGGGATCGCTCGGATGGGGCTGGTTCTTTGCCATGATTCGGTAACAGGGCAGGCGCGTTCGGGCGCGCGGGCACAAAAAAGCCGCTGCGCGGCGGCAGCGGCTTTCCGGTCGAGCCCGCTTCGCGGCAGCGGACGCCATTGTAGCGCCCGCCGCGGCAAGGCTCCCGGCTTACTTCTTGTCGTGCAGGCTTTCGAGGTAGCGCTGCGCGTCGAGCGCGGCCATGCAGCCCGTGCCCGCGCTGGTGATCGCCTGGCGGTACACGTTGTCCTGCACGTCGCCCGCGGCGAACACGCCCGGCACGCTCGTCGACGTCGCGTTGCCGTGCAGGCCGCTCTTCGTCAGGATGTAGCCGTCCTTCATCTCCAGCTGGCCCTGGAACAGGTCGGTATTCGGCTTGTGGCCGATCGCGACGAACACGCCCTGCACGTGCAGGTCTTCCGTCGCGCCGGTCTTCACGTTCTTGATGCGCAGGCCCGTGACGCCCGACTCCTCGCCCGTCACCTCGTCGAGCACGTGATCCCACTTGATGTCGACGACGCCTTCCTTTTGCTTCTCCAGCAGGCGGTCGATCAGGATCGGCTCGGCGCGGAACTTGTCGCGGCGGTGGATCACCGTGACCTTCTTCGCGATGCCCGTCAGGTAGAGCGCTTCCTCGACGGCCGTGTTGCCGCCGCCGATCACCGCGACTTCCTGGTTGCGATAGAAGAAGCCGTCGCAGGTCGCGCAGGCCGACACGCCCTTGCCCATGAACGCTTCCTCGGAAGCCAGGCCGAGATACTGCGCGGACGCGCCGGTCGCGATGATCAGCGAGTCGCACGTGTATTCGCCCGAGTCGCCGATCAGCCGGATCGGCTTTTCGTGCAGTTTCGCGGTGTGGATGTGGTCGAATACGATTTCGGTGTTGAAACGCTCGGCGTGTTCCTGGAAGCGTGCCATCAGTTCCGGGCCTTGCACGCCCTTCGCGTCCGCCGGCCAGTTTTCGACGTCGGTCGTGGTCATCAGCTGGCCACCCTGCGCGATGCCGGTGATCAGCACCGGGGACAGGTTGGCGCGTGCCGCGTAGACGGCAGCCGTGTAGCCGGCGGGGCCGGAACCGAGAATCAGGACTTTGGCGTGTTTGGGCGTGGACATGTGCGAATCCGTAAAAGGCGGCCGCGGCGGGTGGGGTAGGCCCGCCGTACGATCCGGGTTGACCGGGATGCCGTCATAGATGGGTATCAGACGCGCATTATAAAGGCCCCGTTGCTGCGCTGCCGAACGAGAGTTTCAATCGTGACGATAGCGTTTCGCGGCGCGCCGCCCGGGCCGGCGCGGCGGGCCGGGCGGGCGGCGGCGCGATGTCGCAGGCCCCGGCAAGGGCGCGTCCGTCCGGCTTGCGGTCGCTTGAGGCGCCCGGTTTGGCACCCCGTCCCTGTTATGTAACCGTCATTTACACTTGGCGGCCCGATGCAGCGTTTACAATAAGCGCGATCGAACGACAGGCGGGCGCGCGGCCCGTCCTCTTTATACGGATTCATGGCAAAAGCTCCTTATTCCGCCCAGGCACAGGCGTTGCCGCACCGGATGTCGAAGCTCCTCACGGAGATCCGCTGGATTCTCCAGGTCGCGCTCTGCGCTTTTCTGGTGATGGCCCTGTTGAGCTACAGCCGGCGCGATCCGAGCTGGACGCACGCCGCGCAGGTGGACCACATCTCGAACTGGGCCGGCCGCGTCGGTGCGTGGACGGCCGACATCATCCTGCTGCTGTTCGGGCTGTCGGCCTACTGGCTGATCGTGCCGCTCGGGCGGCGCATCGCGGTCAACTACCGGCGCATCACGCGTCACGAGGCCGTCGCCGACGAACCCGAGCGGCCGATCGGCTGGCTCACCGAGATCTTCGCGTTCGTGCTCGTCGTGCTCGCGTGCGACGGCATCGAGGCGCTGAGGATGTGGTCGCTGAAGGTGCAACTGCCGCGCGCGCCGGGCGGCGTGATCGGCGAGGCCGTGGCGGGCGCGATGTCGCACGCGTTCGGCTTCACCGGCGGCACGCTGCTGCTCCTGATCCTGCTCGCGATCGGCCTGTCGCTGTATTTCCGCTTCTCGTGGCTGTCGGTCGCCGAGCGCGTCGGCGGCGCGATCCTGTCCGCCGTGAACGTCGCGAAGCTGCGCCGCGAGGCCGAACGCGACCGCAAGCTCGGCGAGGCCGCGGCCGTGCGCCGCGAGGGGAAGGTCGAAGAGGAGCGCGTGCGCATCGAGGATCACGAGCCCGTGACGATCGTGCCGCCGGTCGTCACGCCGGCGAAGTCCGAGCGCGTCGAGCGTGAGCGCCAGGTGCCGCTGTTCACCGACCTGCCGGGCGATTCGACGCTGCCGCCGGTGTCGCTGCTCGATCCCGCGCCGCAGACACAGGAAGCGATTTCCGCCGATACGCTCGAATTCACGTCGCGCCTGATCGAGAAGAAGCTGAAGGACTTCGGCGTCGAGGCGAGCGTCGTCGCCGCGTATCCGGGCCCGGTCGTCACGCGCTACGAGATCGAGCCGGCCACCGGCGTGAAGGGCAGCCAGATCGTCAACCTCGCGAAGGATCTTGCTCGCTCGCTGTCGCTCGTGTCGATCCGCGTGGTCGAGACGATCCCCGGCAAGAACTACATGGCGCTCGAGCTGCCGAACCAGCGCCGCCAGACGGTCCACCTGTCCGAGATCATCGGCTCGGAAGTCTATGCGGCCGCGTCGTCGGCGCTGACGCTGAGCCTCGGCAAGGACATCGGCGGCAAGCCGGTGTGCGCGGATCTCGCGAAGATGCCGCACCTGCTGGTGGCCGGCACGACCGGGTCCGGCAAGTCGGTCGGGATCAACGCGATGATCCTGTCGCTGCTCTACAAGGCCACCGCCGAGCAGGTGCGCCTGATCCTGATCGATCCGAAGATGCTCGAAATGAGTGTCTACGAGGGCATTCCGCACCTGCTGTGCCCGGTCGTCACCGACATGCGCCAGGCCGGCCATGCGCTGAACTGGACGGTCGCCGAGATGGAACGCCGCTACAAGCTGATGAGCAAGCTCGGTGTGCGCAACCTGGCGGGCTACAACAACAAGATCGACGAAGCGGCAAAGCGCGAGGAAAAGATCCCGAATCCGTTCAGCCTGACACCGGACGATCCTGAACCGCTCGGCCGCCTGCCGAACATCGTCGTCGTGATCGACGAGCTGGCCGACCTGATGATGGTCGTCGGCAAGAAGGTCGAGGAGCTGATCGCGCGGATCGCGCAGAAAGCGCGCGCGGCCGGCATCCACCTGATCCTCGCGACGCAGCGTCCGTCCGTCGACGTGATCACCGGCCTGATCAAGGCGAACGTGCCGACGCGGATCGCGTTCCAGGTGTCGTCGAAGATCGATTCGCGCACGATTCTCGACCAGATGGGCGCCGAATCGCTGCTCGGGATGGGCGACATGCTGTACCTGCCGCCTGGCTCCGGGCTGCCGGTGCGCGTGCACGGCGCGTTCGTCGCCGACGACGAAGTGCATCGCGTCGTCGAGAAGCTCAAGGAGCAGGGCGAGCCGAACTACGTCGAAGGGCTGCTCGAGGGCGGCACCGCCGACGGCGACGAGGGTTCGGCCGGCGCGGGAACCGGCGAAGGCGGCGGCGAGTCTGATCCGCTGTACGACCAGGCGGTCGAGATCGTCATCAAGAACCGCCGCGCGTCGATTTCGCTCGTGCAGCGCCATTTGCGGATCGGCTACAACCGCGCGGCGCGGCTGCTCGAACAGATGGAACAGTCGGGGCTCGTGTCGGCGATGTCGTCGAGCGGCAACCGCGAAATTCTTGTGCCGGCGCGCGACGCGGAATGAGTCCGCGGCGCACGCAGCGCCGGCCACCCAGGGAGAAAACCGCAACATGCAGCAACTTTCGTTCGTCCCTTCCCTTCGTTCGACGCGGCGCTGGCTCGGCGCGGCGCTCGCCGGCGCATCGCTGATGCTCGCGGCGACGCACGCGTTCGCGGGCGGCACCGAGCAACTGAAGGCTTTCGTGTCGCAGGTGCATTCGGCGAAAGGCGACTTCACGCAGCAGATCGTCAAGGCGCCGGCCAAGGGCGCGAGCGCCGCACAGGCCGCGCCGAAGCCGAATGACAACTCGAGCGGCACGTTCGTGTTCTCGCGTCCGGGCAAGTTCATCTGGACGTACCAGAAGCCGTACCAGCAGGTGCTGCAGGCCGACGGCGACAAGCTCTACGTGTACGACCACGACCTGAACCAGGTCACCGAGCGCAAGCTGAACGGCGCGCTGGGCGCGAGCCCGGCCGCGATCCTGTTCGGCAGCAACGATCTCGACAAGAACTACACGCTGCGCGACGCCGGCGAGAAGGGCGGCATCGAGTGGCTGGAGATGCTGCCGAAGGCGCAGGACACGCAGTTCCAGCGGATCGGCATTGGTTTTCGCAATGGCACGCTCGCCGCGATGGAGCTGCACGACGTGTTCGGCAACGTCACGCTGCTCACCTTCACGAACATCCAGACGAACCCGCCGCTGAAGAGCGATGCATTCAAGTTCGTCGTGCCGAAGGGCGCGGACGTGATCGCGGGCTGAACGGCACCGCGCCATTTTCCCGACACGGGCCTGCCGGCGACGGCAGGCCCGTTTTGTTTTCCGGCGCGGGCACCCGGCGCGTGCACCCCGTGCGGGCATCCGGCGCGGGCACCGGGCCCGGCGGTGCCGTCGTGCGGCTGTCATAATGTCGGGTCCGGCGGCCGGTTCGGCCGCCATCGTTTGATCTGGAGCGAGGGTTCATGTCCGACCTGTTTCAAGTCGAGCCGCGCCGGCCGCTCGCCGAGGCGCTGCGGCCGAAAACGCTCGCCGAGGTGATCGGCCAGACGCATCTGCTGGGCGAAGGCAAGCCGCTGCGGCTCGCGTTCGAATCCGGCAAGCCGCATTCGATGATCCTGTGGGGGCCGCCCGGCGTCGGCAAGACGACGCTCGCTCGCCTCACCGCGCTCGCGTTCGACTGCGAGTTCATCGCGCTGTCCGCGGTGCTCGGCGGCGTGAAGGACATCCGCGAGTCGATGGAGCAGGCGAGGGACACGCTGAACCGCACCGGCCGCCACACGATCCTGTTCGTCGACGAAATCCACCGCTTCAACAAGGGGCAGCAGGATGCGCTGCTGCCGTTCGTCGAGTCGGGGCTCGTGACCTTCATTGGTGCGACGACCGAGAACCCGAGTTTCGAAGTCAACTCGGCGCTGCTGTCGCGGGCGCAGGTGTACGTGCTGCAGTCGCTGAGCGACGACGAGATGCGTCAGCTGCTCAAGCGCGCGCAGGAAATCGCGCTCGACGGCCTCGCGTTCGACGACAAGGCGATCGATACGCTCATTGGTTATGCAGACGGCGACGCGCGGCGTTTCCTGAACCTGCTCGAGCAGGCGCAGACGGCCGCATCGTCCGCCAGAGTCACGACCATCGATGCCGATTTCGTCAGCAGCGCGATGACGCTGAACGCGCGGCGCTTCGACAAGGGCGGCGACAACTTCTATGACCAGATCTCGGCGCTGCACAAGTCGGTGCGCGGTTCGAGCCCGGACGGCGCGCTGTACTGGTTCTGCCGGATGATCGACGGCGGCGCGGATCCGAAATATCTCGCGCGCCGGATCGTGCGGATGGCGTGGGAAGACATCGGCCTCGCCGACCCGCGCGCGCTGCAGGTGGCGAACGACGCGGCCGAGACCTACGAGCGGCTCGGCTCGCCGGAAGGCGAGCTGGCGCTCGGGCAGGCGGTGATCTATCTCGCGTGCGCGGCGAAGAGCAACGCGGGCTACAACGCGTTCAACCAGGCGATGGCGTTCGTGAAGCAGGACAAGTCGCGCGAGGTCCCCGTGCATCTGCGCAATGCGCCGACCAAGCTGATGAAGGAACTCGGCTACGGTCACGCGTATCGCTACGCGCACGACGAGCCGAATGCCTATGCGGCCGGCGAGTCGTACCTGCCGGAAGGGATGCGCGAGCCGCGCTGGTACAAGCCGGTGCCGCGCGGGCTCGAATCGAAGATCGCCGACAAGCTCGCGTGGCTGCGCGAACTCGATCGCGAGGCCGGCAAGAAGGACTGACCGGCTGCGCGCGGCCCGGGGCGCGTCAGCGCTTGCGGGGGCTGCCGTCGCAAGCCGCGCAACGGCGCCGCGCAACGCGCTTCGCGGCTGCACACGCGCAGCCGGCGAAGCGACATGCCCGCGCCCGTCGCGCGTTTGCGGCACTGTCCATCCGGCCAGTGCCGTGGCGGCCCTGCGGTGCGTTAGAATTCCGGTCTTACACAACGATTTTCCAAGTCCTCCCATGCTCGACATCCAGTTGCTGCGCAAAGACCTCGACGGCGTCGCGAAGCGCCTCGCCGATCGCGGCTACACCCTCGACGTCGCCGCGTTCTCCGCGCTCGAAGCGGAACGCCGTGCGATCCAGACCCGTACCGAAGAGCTCCAGGCGCGCCGTAACAGCCTGTCGAAGCAGATCGGCGCGATGAAGGGGAAGGGCGAGGACACGTCGGCCGTCATGGCCGAAGTCGGCGGGATCGGCGACGAGATGAAAGCGTCGGAGGCCAAGCTCGGCGAGATTCAGGCGCGCCTGTCCGACCTGATGCTGGGCATGCCGAACATCGCGCACGAAAGCGTGCCGGTCGGCAAGGACGAGGCCGACAACGTCGAGGTGCGCCGCTGGGGCACGCCGCGCGAGTTCGACTTCGAGGTGAAGGATCACGTCGACGTCGGCACGCCACTCGGCCTCGATTTCGAAACCGGCGCGAAGCTCGCCGGTGCGCGTTTCACGATGCTGCGCGGCTCGATCGCACGGCTGCACCGCGCGCTCGCACAGTTCATGATCGACACGCACACGCTGCAGCACGGCTACAGCGAGACGTACACGCCGTACATCGTGAACCCCGAAATCCTTTACGGCACGGGCCAGCTGCCGAAGTTCGCCGACGACATGTTCCGCGTCGAGAAGGGCGGCGCCGAAAACACGATCACGCAGTACCTGATCTCCACGTCCGAGATTTCGCTGACGAACACCGTGCGCGAATCGATCGTCGAAGGCGCCGCGCTGCCGATCAAGCTGACCGCGCATTCGCCGTGCTTCCGTTCGGAAGCCGGTTCGTACGGCCGCGACACGCGCGGCATGATCCGTCAGCACCAGTTCGACAAGGTCGAGATGGTGCAGGTCGTCGCGCCGGACACTTCGTACGCGGCACTTGACGAGATGGTCGGCCACGCGGAAGCGATCCTGCAGAAGCTTGGCCTGCCGTACCGCGTGATCACGCTCTGCACGGGCGACATGGGCTTCTCGGCCGCGAAGACGTTCGACCTCGAAGTGTGGCTGCCCGCGCAGGACACGTATCGCGAGATCTCGAGCTGCTCGAACACCGAGGCGTTCCAGGCGCGTCGCATGCAGGCACGTTTCCGCAACGCGCAGGGCAAGCCGGAACTCGTGCATACGCTGAACGGTTCCGGCCTCGCGGTCGGCCGCACGCTCGTCGCCGTGCTGGAGAACTACCAGAATGCCGACGGTTCGGTCACGGTGCCGGAGGCACTGCGTCCGTACATGGGCGGCATGGAGCGAATCGAAGCACCTGCGCAGGCGTCGTGAGATCGCTCCGCGATCGGTCTTCGAAGGCCCGAAAAAAATTTGCAAAAAGGGCTTGTGAGTTTCAAAGAGATCGTTCTATAATCTTTTCTTTCCCGGACACGACCAACCGGGAGTGAAGCAGCAAGGAAGGAGAGGTGGCAGAGTGGTCGAATGTACCTGACTCGAAATCAGGCGTACGGTTTCCCCGTACCGTGGGTTCGAATCCCACCCTCTCCGCCAAAATACGAAGCCCCGTGATCCGAAAGGATCACGGGGTTTTTCGTTTGGGTCGCGCGTGAGTGAACGCTGCGTCGATGGCGGTGTACGATAGCGCGCAGGCGTACGGGCCGGCCACACGAACCACACAAAAGCCACGATGAGAGCGAGCACGCGAATCTGGGGGATGCTGACCGGCGCGGTATTGCTGACGGTGCTTGCCGCCGGCCTGTGCGTCCTGCACGCGGATTGGGTCGTGAATCCTGGCAGCATCGTCGAGTTCGCGCAGCACGTCGCGCTCGGGTTCGCCGCAAGCGCGTTCCTTGCCGTGCTGTCTCGTGTGCGCCGCTATCGCGACATCACGCGAACGCTGCGCTGTCGCGAATTCGCATTCGCGCTACTGAGCGTGGCGCTGCTCGCAACGCTCAGCGCGGCCGTCGCCGTGCTCGACTATCTTTGCGTGGCGATCGCCCCGCCGTCGATCGAAAACCATCTCGTTCGCTTCGATGCGATGCTCGGTTTCCATTGGCCGGACCTGTACCGATGGGTGACGGCGCACGCCGGCCTGCACCGTATGCTCGACCTCGCCTACCGCAGCGGCATGCCGCAACTGTTTGCGGTGCCGTTCATCCTCGCGGCGGTCCGCCGCGTCGACGATCTGGCCGAGTTCATCGCGCAGTTCATGTTCGCGGTGATCGTGGTCGTGCTCGTCTCCGTGCCGCTCCCCGCCGCCAGCGCATTCATCCATTTCGGCATCACCGACCCGGGCACCGCATCGTCGGTGACGCACTACGACCTGTTGCGCAGCGGGCAGCTCCGTCAACTGAATCTGGCCGACGCGCAGGGGCTCGTGTCGTTGCCGTCGTTTCACGTGATGCTTGCGCTGCTGTTCGCGTATGCGGTGCGGCATGTTCGCTACGTGTTTCCGGCTGCGATCGTGCTGAATGCGGTGATGATCGCGTCGACGCCGACGCAGGGCGGTCACTATCTCGCCGACGTGATCGCCGGGATCGTGTGCGGCGCGCTGTCGATCGCCGCAGTGCGGCGCTGGATGGCCGGTCGACACGCGATCGAGGCGGCCGGACCGCACGCGGCAAGCCCGACCTGATCGCGCGACGCCGGAGTCGCAATGCTCCCTCGCTTGCAGGCGGCCCGGTTCTCACTGTCGCCGGATCGCCGTCTTCCTCGCGGCCGGTGCGCCGGATTCCCGCTGTCGATGTCCTGCTTCAGCCTTGGTTTCGCGTGCCGTTAACAGAGGGCGGCGGCAAGCGTCTTTTGCATCGTCGCCGTTTCCGTCGATTCAAGGTCCAATGAAGCTGAGCTACAAGATTCCCTTCGCATTCGCCATTGCGCTGCTGCTGATGTTCTGCGGCGCGCTGTACGGCATCCGCATCCTCAATCGCTCGATCGATACGTTCGCGAACGACGTGCAGACCCGGGTCGCCGACGAGCGGCTCGTGTCGGCGACACTCGTGCAGTTCAAGCTGCAGGTCCAGGAATGGAAGGACACGCTGCTGCGCGGCAAGCAGCCCGACAAGCTCGACAAGTACTGGCAGGCATTCCAGACGCGCGAGCGCACGGTCGATACGCTCGCCGCGCAGCTCGTGAACCAGTTGCCGCCCGGCGAGAGCCGCACGCTCGTCGAGCAGTTCATGCGCGCGCATGCGGCGATGGGTGACGGCTACCGGCGCGGGTTCGACGCATTCAAGGCCGCTGGCTTCGAGCCGACGGCCGGGGATGCGGCCGTCGCGGGCGTCGACCGTGCACCCGCCGCGCTGCTCGAGCGCGCGGCGAAGGCGATTGCCGACGAGAGCGCCGCCGTGTCAGCGCAAGCGAGCCGCGATGCGAGCCACGCCACCGCGGCGAGCGTCGTGCTGATGCTGATCGTGCTCGGCATCGCGATGATCGGTGCGTACCTGTTCAGCCGCGCGATCCTGCGGCCGCTCGATCGCGCCGTCGCCTGTGCGCAGGCGGTGGCCGACGGCGACCTGACGCGCCACGTCGATGCGGTCGGTCGCGACGAGATCGCCGATCTGCTGCGCGCGTTGCGGACGATGCAGGCAGGCCTGTCGGGCGTCGTGCTCGAGGTACGTACGCATGCCGAAGCGGTCGCGACCGCGAGCGCGCAGATCGCGGCGGGCAATCACGACTTGTCGTCGCGAACCGAGGCGCAGGCTGCGTCGCTCGAGGAAACCGCCGCCAGCATGACCGAACTGACGGGCATCGTGCGCCAGTCGGCCGAACACGCGCAGCACGCGGCGCAGCTGGCGCGGGACGCATCGGACATTGCGTCCGCCGGCGGCGGCGTGATGACCGACGCCGTCGACACGATGAGCGGGATTGCCGCCAGCGCGGCGAAGGTCGGCGAGATCATCGCGGTCATCCACGGCATTGCGTTCCAGACCAACATCCTCGCGCTGAACGCGGCCGTCGAGGCGGCGCGCGCGGGCGAGCAGGGGCGCGGCTTCGCTGTCGTCGCGTCGGAAGTACGCACGCTCGCGCAGCGCAGCGCGGCCGCCGCGAAGGAGATCAAAGCGCTGATCGAGCAATCGACGCGGCGGGTCGACGAGGGCGCGGTGTTGATCGGCCGCGCGGGCGAATCGATCCACGAGATCGTCGGCGCGGTTCAGCGAGTCACGTCGATCGTCGGCGAGATCTCGTCGGCATCGCAGGAGCAGAGCGGCGGCATCCAGCAGGTGAACGTCGCGGTCACGCAGATGGACGAGGCGACGCAGCGCAACGCGGCGCTGGTCGAACAGGCGTCTGCCGCGACGCAGGCGCTGGCCGAGCAGGCGAGCGCGCTGCGACACGCGGTCGCCGTGTTCAGGCTGCCGCAGGCCGCGTGACGATATTGCCGATCGCGACCGGACCGCACCGTCGCGTATCAGGCCGCGGTCGAATACTGCGCGAGCACGCGAGCGCGGATTGACGGCTTGATGTTCGACTGCGCCATGTTGCCGCCATAGTGCGCGACGACACGCGGATTCATCACGCGAAACCAGAGCGGCGGCACGTACGCGAACAGGATCATCGTCGCGTAGCCGGCCGGCAGTTGCGGCGAGTCGTCGAAGTGGCGCAGCGCCTGGTACGAGCGCGTCGGGTTCGCGTGATGGTCGGCGTGCCGCTGCAACTGATACAGGAACAGGTTCGTGACGACGTGATTGCTGTTCCACGAATGCTGCGGCGTGCAGCGTTCGTAGCGGCCGCTCGGCAGCTTGCGGCGGCCGAGCCCGTAGTGTTCGACGTAGTTGACGACTTCGAGCAGCGACGCGCCGTACACGGCCTGGATCACGAGGAACGGGATCACGACCTTGCCGGCCATCGCGATCGCGATGCCCCACACGAGGACGGTCATCGCCCACGCGTGCAGCACCTCGTTGCGCCAGGTCCATGGCGAATGCCCGAGGCGCTCGAGGCGCGCCGTCTCGAGCCGCCACGCCGAGCGGATGCTGCCCGTCACGGTGCGCGGCAGGAATGCCCAGAACGATTCGCCGTAGCGCGCGCTCGCCGGATCGTCGGCCGTCGCGACGCGCACGTGATGGCCGCGATTGTGCTCGACGAAGAAGTGCCCGTAAGCGACCGGCGCGAGCGTGACTTTCGCGAGCCAGCGCTCGAAGCGGTTGGTCTTGTGCCCGAGTTCGTGCGCGGTGTTGATCGAGATGCCCGTCGCGGCGCCGAGCGACAGCGCGAAGCCGACGTAGTCGTACCACGCGAGCGCATGCGTACCGACGATCCATACGCACGTGAAGAACGCGATGTATTCGACCAGTGTCGCGAGATAGACGATGTAGCGGTAGTAGCGCTCGCGTTCGAGGTGCGGGACGGCGGCTTCGGGCGGATTGTCGCGATCGTCGCCAATCAGGGTGTCGAGGACCGGGATCACGCCGAACGCGAATAGCGGGCCGAACCACCAGAACACGTGAAGGCCCGTCGACAGTGCGAGCTGGGCCGAGAGGATGGGCAGCGTGATCGTCACCGCGCCGAGCAGCCATAGATAACGTTTGCCATCCGACCAGCCCGAGGCCGATGTGTCGGTCATTGCCATTGTCTCCCTCCTTGTGGGGCCGGCTCCCGCGTGTGCGGGAGCAGCGGCCGAGTGACGCGTTTGTCGTCGTTCGAATCGTCGTGGGTCCGCGGCACCGGATCGGTCGTCCGGTTGTGCCAGTTATACGACCGTCGCGCACGCTTTCCAAACCCTGGCGCTAGGCGCGCAACTCCAAACGGTGGGCCGTGCATGACGACGGTCGGGAAGGGCCGGCACGGGGCGATTGAAACACTCAGCCTTGGGCCGATCCGCTGGCGCGACCGGCGTTCTTGTCAGATGAATGCCTGGCGTGACGCATGCTTGCGTCTATCGGCGAAGGTCGCAACGAATGTTGCGATGCAGCAGGTCTGGCGCGGCGCCGCCCGGATGCGCGGCTCGTTTGCATACATATGTAACGAACCATTACGGCCTCGATGATGAAATGCCGGACGCTCGCCGCATGCGTGCCATGCATGACAAGGCGAGCGAGGCGACGCGTCTGGTCTCGCAGTTCGGGTTGCATGCGTTGCCGCACGTCGACGCATCGATGCTGCACCTGCACACCGGCGTGTGCGCGACATCTGTTGCCTTTCGATCGGCGCTGCCGTTTGAAAATTACGATTTGACTCATGCCCCGCTTTCGGTTGAAGCTAATAGCTTGCTGTCCGAAGGGGGCTGTGCCTGCATGAGTTCGACCTTGACCGTTCGTCGTATCGCTGCCGACCAAGGCCGCGTGTATCGCGAACTCCGCGCCGCATCGCTGCGCGAGCCCTACGCGCCCGGTGAAGCGCCGGAGGCCGAATTGCTGAACGTCGATTCCGACGCGGCGGCGGCCGTCGCCGCGCTGCGCGCTGCGTCCGACGAGTCGACGACTTTCCTGCTGTATACCGAAGGTCATCCGGCCGGCATGATTGGCGCGTATTTCGACAACACGCCCGAGCGGCGCGCGTTCGTCAGCGAGCTGTGGGTCGCGCACGCGGTCCGCCACCTGCGCGGCGGCGTGCTGTTGCTCGAAACGGCCACCGCGTGGCTGGCCGAACGCGGTGCGCAGGACGTCTACGCATGGATCGCCGATGCGAACCGCAACGCGATTCGTTTCTACGAACGCGCGGGTTTCGCCAACACGGGCGAGCATGCGCCGATCGCGCGGATGCCCGGCGCGATGAAGTCGTTGTTCGTGTCGCACTTCAACACGCCCTGACGCATGAATGCGCGGGCCGCATGGTGCGATGAAGGCCCGGCCGCCCGGCCGCCCGTCCGACTACCGGCTTGCCGGTTGCGCGCTCGCCGCGACCGTCGCCGCCCGGTTCCCCAAAAATAATGGCCGCACGCGTGGACGCCTGTAAAATACGCAAAAATTTTTTGCAGAGTGTCCATGTCGCTTAAAAAATCGCCATTCTTCGAGCTGCGCAGCGGATCGGTCGATACGTTGCTGTTCACCGTGAAGACGACCGATCTCGATGCGTTGCGTACCGAACTGGTCAAGCGCTTCGAAGCGACTCCCGAGTTTTTCGCCGATGATGTCGTCGTGATCGACGTCCGCCGCCTCGCGGACGGCGAACGCGTCGCGCTTTCCGACATCCGCCAGATGCTGAACGACGTGCGGATGCGCCCGGTGGGCGTCGTGGCGCTCGCCACGCAGGGCTGGGCGGGGGAAGCCGGCCTGCCGCTGCTCGAGGCGCGCGACCGCCGCGTGTCGACCGCGAAGCCGGCCGAGGAAGCGGAGCCGGCGCCTGTCGTCGCCGCGGCGGCTGCCGTGGCGGCCGACCTGGCGCCGGAGCCTGGCCCGACGTCGATTCCGGCGGGCGGCCAGACGCTGGTGATCGATCGGCCGCTGCGTTCGGGACAGCAGATTTACGCGAAAGGGGACCTCGTGGTGCTTGCGCCGGTCAGTCACGGCGCCGAGATCATCGCGGAAGGCAACATCCACATCTACGCGCCGTTGCGCGGCCGCGCACTGGCGGGCGTGCACGGCAATCACGACGCGCGCATTTTCTGCACGTGTCTGGAGCCGGAACTGATTTCGATCGCGGGTATCTATCGAACGACCGAGAACCCGTTGCCCGCCGACATACTGGGCAAATCGGTGCAGATCCGGCTCGAAGAGGAAAAACTGATGATCGAACCGCTGCGCCTGACGTGATTCACGCGGCGCACGCCGGATCGATCGGCTCTCATTGACGAACACAGGGTATTGGGTAAATGGCAAAAATCATCGTGGTGACCTCGGGCAAGGGCGGCGTGGGCAAGACGACGACGAGCGCGAGCTTTGCGTCCGGTATCGCGCTGCGCGGCCACAAGACGGCCGTGATCGACTTCGACGTCGGCCTGCGCAACCTCGATCTCATCATGGGCTGCGAGCGTCGCGTGGTGTATGACCTCGTCAACGTGATCCAGGGCGAAGCGAACCTGAACCAGGCGCTGATCAAGGACAAGAAGTGCGAGAACCTGTTCATCCTGCCGGCGTCGCAGACGCGCGACAAGGATGCGCTCACGCGTGACGGCGTCGAGAAGGTGCTGAACGATCTGGTCGCGATGGACTTCGAATACATCGTCTGCGATTCGCCGGCCGGTATCGAGGCGGGCGCGCTGCACGCGATGTACTTCGCGGACGAAGCGCTGATCGTCACGAACCCGGAAGTGTCGTCGGTGCGCGACTCGGACCGCATTCTCGGCATCCTGTCGTCGAAGACGAAGCGCGCGACCGAGGGCAAGGATCCGATCAAGGAACATCTGCTGATCACGCGCTACAGCCCGAAGCGCGTGAGCGAAGGCGAAATGCTGTCCCTCGAGGACATCAGCGAGATCCTGCGCATCAAGCTGATCGGCGTGGTTCCGGAATCGGAAGCCGTGCTGCACGCATCGAACCAGGGTCTGCCGGCGGTGCATATCGACGGCACCGACGTTGCCGAAGCGTACAAGGACGTCGTCGCTCGCTTCCTCGGCGAGGACAAGCCGCTGCGCTTCACCGATTATCAGAAGCCGGGCCTGCTGCAGCGCCTCTTCGGCAGCAAGTAACGGAGGCCGCCCATGTCCATCCTTTCGTTTCTCCTCGGCGAGAAGAAGAAGTCCGCATCGGTCGCGAAGGAGCGCCTTCAGCTCATCATCGCGCACGAGCGGGTTGGCGGCCGGCCGCCGGCCGATTACCTTCCGGCGCTGCAGAAGGAGCTGGTCGCGGTCATCTCGAAGTATGTCCATATTTCGAACGATGACATCCGCGTGAGCCTCGAGCGCCAGGACGATCTCGAGGTCCTCGAAGTGAAGATCGAGATCCCGCAAGCCTGACGCTTGCATGTCCCCCCGCACGGCGGCGCATGCCGTCGTGCGCGTCTTACGCCCTGTTGCACTTTAGGGCTCGCCGTAACACGGCGTCTGTCGGCCGTTGGTCGACCTCCCGCATTGAACGAATACGCTCGCGTCATTTGTTAATCAGGAGGTTGTCATGGCTGTCTCTGTCGTTCGACGTCGTATCGTTTCGCTCGCACTGTTCGCCGCGGGCCTGTCGGCCATCGCCGCGCCGCTCGCCGCACGCGCGGACGAAATCCTCGTCGGTGCCCCGGTAATGGTGCAGTCGGGCCGAATGGTCGTCGCCGAACCGGCGGCCGCGCCCGTGGAGGAAATCGTCGTCGTCGCGCCGAACGCGCCGCCGCCCGTGCGCTATGAGGTCGTGCCCGACGCGCGCGTCGGCTATGTGTGGGAGCGCGGGCACTGGCACTGGGACCATGGCCGCTACGTCTGGATCGGCGGCCACTGGGAAACCGAGCGCATCGGCATGCACTGGGTGCCGGGCCACTGGGACCAGCGCGGCCCGAACTGGTTCTGGACCCGCGGCCACTGGGCCTGACGGGGGCATGCGATGAAAAGAACCGCCATTGCCATCGCGCTCGTCGCGATCACGCTCGCCGGCTGTATCGTCGTGCCGGCCCGGCCCGTCTACTATCGGCCGGCGCCGGTGGTGATCTACTGAGGGTCACGCGGGCCCGCCGGCGCCGGGCCGCTCGCACCGGATGCGGACGGGCCGGGCTTGTGCGACGTCGCCGGCGTGTGCGTGGCGACGTTGCCGGTCACAGGGGCCTCCGGCTCGCCGCCGTCCTGCTCGCGCAGCGTGTCGAGCGGATCGGCGGGCGCGGCGGCCGCATCCTGCGGCTCGACGACCGCGGCCGAAGCCGCCGGTGCCGCGGCGGGTTCCGCGGTGGCCGCGGGCGGAGCGAGATAGCGCTCGGCGAGTGTTTCGTAGAGGGGCGGTGCGAAGAAGCGCGCCATGCGACTCGATACCAGCGCGGTCGCCATCAGCGAAATCACGAGCGCGTGACCGTTGATCATCTCCATCACGATCACGAACGACGTGATCGGCGACTGCGTGACCGCCGCGAGGTAGCCGACCATCGCGAGCGCGATCAGCATCGGCAGGCTCATGTTGCCGAACACGATGTGCAGCAGGTTGCCGAACCCGGCGCCGATCGACAGCGAAGGCGCGAAGATCCCGCCCGGGATGCCCGGCAGGTACGACGCGACCATCGACACCATCTTCAGGAACGGATAAAGCACCGACAGCCGTTCATGGCCGTCGAGCAGGCCGCGTGCCTCGGCATAGCCGCTGCCGAACGTCGTCCCGCCCGACACGAGGCCGACGACCGCGATCACGAAGCCGCACAGCGCCGCGAACGCGATCGGGCGCTCGCGATACAGGCCGAGCAGGCGCGCGGGCAGCCAGCGGCCCGTATTGAGCAGCAGCCAGCTGAAAAGACCGCCCGCGATGCCCGTCACGATCGCGGTGACGAGCACGGCGACGGCAAGCATCTTCGGAAAATGCTGGCCGGCGTCGATCGTGCCGAAGTACGTGTAGTTGCCGTTCAGTCCCAATGCGACGACACCGGCGAGGATGATCGCGGTGATGAGCACGCCGCTTGCGCGGGCGGAGAAACTGCGGGTCAGCTCCTCGATCGCAAACACGATCCCGGCGAGCGGCGTATTGAATGCCGCCGACAGGCCGGCCGCCGCGCCGGCGAGCACCAGTTGCCGTTCGATCTGCGCGTTCGAGCGCGGGTAGAAGCGCCGCAGGTTGAACATCAGCGCCGCGCCGACCTGCACGGTCGGGCCTTCGCGGCCGATCGTGAAGCCGCCGAGGATTCCCAGGAACGAGATCAGGACCTTGCCGAACAGGATGCGCAGCGTCAGCAGCCGCGCACCGAATGCGCCCGGGCTCGCGTGCAGTGTCGCAATGACCTGCGGGATCCCGCTGCCCTCCGCGCCGCGGAAGAAGCGGCGCGTGAGCCATGCCGACGCGGCGGCGATCGACGGCGTCAGCAGCAGCGGCAGCCACGCGGCGTGGTCGCGCATCGTGCGAAAGGTGTCGTAGCCCCAGTCGATCAGCCGCGCGTACAGCACGGCCGCGAGGCCGACGGCGATCGCGCCGAGCCAGAACACGCCGTACTGGCGCCAGATCCGCAGCGAGCGGCGGGTGAGGGCAGGGAACAAGGCAGGAAGGGCAGGGCGTTGCATCGGCAGCGGGCCGGGAGGGCAAAGAATGCATTATAAAAAGAACCCGATGCGGCGGGGCTCGACAAATATTCACAAATGCGTCGCATTTTGTTGCAAATGTAATGTCGGTGTAATATCCGCGCACCGCAAGCGTCGATAGCATGGCGAAATGGCCAGCCATTCCTCATAACGAACGTGAAACGCATCCTCATCGTGAAAGTGACGTCGCTCGGCGACGTCGTCCAGACGCTGCCCGTCGTCGCGGACCTCCATCGCGCCTTCCCGGGCGTGAGGGTCGATTGGGCCGTGGATGAATCGTGCGCGGAGGTCGTGCGCTGGCACCCGGGCGTGAGCGACGTACTCTGCGCGCCGCTGCGGCGGTTCAAGAAGCTCCGCAACGGCGGTGACCTGAAGGCGATCTCCGCATCGATCGGCGCGCTGCGCGCGCACCGCTACGATGCCGTCATCGACCTGCACGGCGTCTACAAGAGCGCGATCATCTCGGCACTCGCGCGCGCCGCACGCCGTGTCGGCTACCAGACGCAGGATCTTGGCGAGACGGGCGCCCGTTTCGCGTACTCGCATCGCTTCGGCCCGCGGCCGGATTGCGACGCGTGGCACGGGATGCGCGTGAGCGCCGGCGAGGCGCTCGGCTATGTCCCCGAAGGCATCGCCGAGTACGGAATCGTCCCGCCGCAGGATGCGAGCCTGCCGCCCGCCGTGACCGACGGCGCGCCGTTCATGCTGCTGTTCCACGCGACGTCCAATCCGGACAAGAAATGGCCGGCCGACGACTGGGCCGCGCTAGCCACCCGGATGATGGCGCGTGGCGTGCGCGTGTTGTTGCCGTGGGGATCGGCCGCCGAGCACGACGATGCGCAGGACATTGCCGCGCGCGCGCCGGGCGCAATCGTGCTGCCCGCGATGTCGGTGCGCGAACTGGGCGCGGCCATCGGCCGGGCTGCGCTCGTAGTGGGGGTCGATACCGGGTTCGTGCACATGGCGCACGCGCTGCAGCGGCCGACCGTGATGATTTTCGTCGCGACCTCGCGCCACCATTGCGGCATCGGCGGCGCACCGAATGCACTGTCGATCGGCGAGCCCGGCGCGCCGCCGTCGGTGGCGCAGGCACTCGATGCGATCGATGCGGTCGGGGCGGCCTACGGCGCGCAGCGCGAGCGGCTGACGGCCTAGGGCCTGCACAGGGCCGCTATCGTCGTGAATGGGCACCGCGGAAACGGGGCCGGCCGGTTCAGGCGAGCAGTGCTTCGACCGTGAGCACCGCGGCGACGGCGGCCAGGTTGGCGAGCAGCGCCTCGAACAGGAGGCCGCGCCAGGTTTTCGGCCGGAAGCGGGCCGCGAGCAGCAGGGCGCCACCCAGCGCGAGCGCCAGGATCAGGACGAGGTCGGCGTTGTCGAGGCGGATGTTCATTGCGGCGGCTCCTTCGGGGATCCGGGGGCGCGCGACGGCGTCCCCGGATCGAGTATAGTCAGCGCCGCCCGCTACACAACCCGAGGCGCCCCTGAGGCTCAGACGAGCGATGCGTCGCGGGTTTCGCGCATCAGCAGCACGCCGATCAGGCTGATCGCTGCCGCGACCGACACGTAGCCGCCGACCCACGACAGGCCGCCGCGCGCGGCGAGCAGCTGCGCGATGTACGGCGCGATCGACGCGCCGAGGATCCCGCCGAGGTTGTACGCGACCCCGGCGCCCGTATAGCGGACGTTGGTCGGGAACAACTCGGGCAGCAGCGCGCCCATCGGCGCGAACGTCACGCCCATCAGGAACAGCTCGAGCGTCAGGAACAGCGCGACGAGCGGCATCGAGCCGCTGCCGAGCAGCGGCTCCATCGCGAAGCCGGACAGCAGTGCCGCGATCGCGCCGACGACCAGCACCGGCTTGCGGCCGAAGCGATCCGACGCCCACGCCGACAGCGGCGTGGCGAGCCCCATGAACACGACAGCGAAGCACAACAGGCCGAGGAAGCTCTGACGCGGAATGTGCAGCGTCGACACGCCATACGACAGCGAGAACACCGTCGAGATATAGAACAGCGTGTAGCAGACCACCATCGCGAGTGCGCCGAGCAATGTGGGGCGCCAATGTTGCGAGACGAGCGTCGCGACCGGCACGCGCACGCGTTCGTTGCGGTCGAGTGCGGCCTGGAACGCCGGCGTCTCGGTGATCTTCAGCCGCACGTACAGGCCGAGCGCGACGAGCACCGCACTGACGAGGAACGGGATGCGCCAGCCCCAGCTGCGGAATTGTTCGTCGGACAGCGACAGCGCGAGTGCGAAGAACAGCCCGTTCGACATCAGGAAGCCCACCGACGGGCCCAGCTGCGGGAACATCCCGAACCAGCCGCGCTTGCCTTGCGGCGCGTGCTCGGTCGCGAGCAGCGCCGCGCCGCCCCATTCGCCGCCGAGGCCGATCCCCTGGCCGAAGCGCAGCACGCACAGCAGCACCGGCGCGAGTGTGCCGATCGTGTCGTA
The DNA here is from genome assembly GCF_003858025.1 of Burkholderia sp. Bp9004. Classification (NCBI taxonomy): domain Bacteria; kingdom Pseudomonadati; phylum Pseudomonadota; class Betaproteobacteria; order Burkholderiales; family Burkholderiaceae; genus Burkholderia; species Burkholderia sp. Bp9004. The sequence continues at coordinate 36,136 of NZ_QTQD01000028.1, forward strand.
GCCGGGCACGAAGCCGATCGCGGTGGTGGACACGCCCATGACGAGCAGCGACGCGACGAGCGTCGACTTGCGACCGATGCGGTCACCGAAGTGGCCGAACAGGAACGAGCCGATCGGCCGCGCGATGAATGCGATGCCGAACGTGACGAATGCGGACAGCGCCTGTGCGGTCGCGGAGCCGTGCGGGAAGAACACGGGGCCGATGACGAGTGCGGCGGCAGTCGCGTAGACGTAGAAGTCGTAGAACTCGATCGCGGTGCCGATGAAGCTCGCGAACACGATGCGCCGGTGGCTGACGGCGCCGGCCGAACCGGTTGCGTGTGCAACGGCCGGGGGAGATGCGGACATGGATGTCTCCGTTTTGTCGTTGGGGCATTCGCCTGAGCGTGCGCTCGGGCAGGCAGGTGGACGCCTGCCGGGAGAGCGCAGCCGGGCGGATGATGATGCGGTAGCGGCGTGAACGCGCGTCGTGGCGCTGACGTCACCCGCCGGTCGACGATGGAGACGGATAGGTCGCCGCCGCCCAGTGCCGGCGTGGTCGGCTCGCATGCCGGGTGCGGCGCGCGAACGCGCGCGCGGGAGGGTGGCCGCGCGATTGCGGAAAATTATAGCCAGCGCCGCGACATAGCGGCAATCGCGGGCCGGCGCGGGCTCAGTCGAGCGATTGCGCCTGTGCGGATGCGGTGCTTTGCAACTGGAAACGTCCGTCGTCGTTGAACAGCCAGCCTTCCATCATCTCGAGCCGGCCATTGCCGTCCAGCAGTTTCGACGGTGGTGGCGGCAGCGGCGCCGAGCGACGCAGCGACGCGAGCGCGAGTCCTTCCGCTTCGCTGTCGCCGTTGCTGCGATAAACGGATGCGTTGACGAGGCGGCCGCTGCCATCGACGGTGAACGCGACGACGACGAGCGAGCGCAGCATCGCCTGCGGCGTCCCGCGCGCGACGCCGGACGGATTGTGCTCGGTGACGCACCGCGCGACTTCCACGCGGTACTGGTCGCGATTCGCGTTGCGGATGACGGACGGGATCGTCTGCACCGAGCGCAGCGATGGCGGCGGCGTGATCGTGCAGGCGGCAAGCAACGAGGCGGCGACCAGCCAGGCAACACGCAGCCGGCTGGCGCCCGGGTGGGGAAGATGAGACATGGCGGACTGCCGGAGGGTGACGATAAAAAAATGATAGGCGTCCGGCCGCGACCTGTTATCGGGAGAAACGCATAGTGCGCGAAGCGGGACGTAGCGATTCGCGGATGATGGCGATCGGCGGGCCGACCGGCATGTGTTCCGATGTGACGTGACATGTGACGGCGCGGGCGCGATATGCGCACGCGCGTCGCACGCAGTGGCGGTGGGTGGGCGTGGCCCAATCTGCCCGCTTAGTAGCCGTGTGTTACGAGCGACAGAACGGACAGGTCCGGATGCGTGCCGTCGATGATGCTCTTGCCGATGTGCACGGCTTCCCGAACCGCTTCGTCGACGCTCGCGAAGCTTTCCTCGCCGTCCGCGTGGAAGGGCACCGCATGATCGGGCAGCGCGGGATTCGCGCCAGGATGGCAGACATAGCCGGTGTAGGTGTAACGCGTGTCGCTACCCGGGGCGATGCACGGCACCACATGGATCTCGAAGCCTTCGTAATCGACGTGATCCGTCGCTGTCGACAATTCGGTCATGGCGGTCTCCCTGGGCCGCACGCACGGATGGCGCGGGCGGCATCGAGTCGCGGCGGCGGTCGTGTCGCCGTGCTGATCGAATTCTAGGCGATGGCGGCCCGGCCCGTGAGGCTCGCGCGCGTCGTCGTCGGCGGACGGCGGGCGTGCCGTGGCGCGCGTTACCGCGTGCAGCGCGCGTCCTTGCGCTGCACCACGAGGATCACGGGATACTTCTGGCCGTGCTCGAGTTCCACCGGCGCGACGACCGTCAGCGTCGCCGGGTCGGAATCGTCGTACACGCTGACCTGTTCGTTGCGGATATAGGTCACGCCGGTGCAGTTCGATGCGCGCCCGTCATCCGACACCTTGCACTGGATCTCGTTTTCCTTCAGGTAGTTGTACGGCGTCGGGCTCGCGAGATATTCGCGCAGGCTGCGCGGCGAGCCGCCGACACCCTTCACGTACGCAATCGCGCATGACGGCGTTTGCGCGTCGGTGCCGGAGGCGGGATCGGCGGCCGCGGCGTGCGTGCCGACGGCGGCCAGGGCGACGAGCGACGAGGCGATGAAGGACTTCATGACGTGGTTTCCCGTTTCGCGAATCGGAGCGCCGGATTGTAACGGCATCGGGCGAGATGCGCCGGCACGCGGGGCGGGCACCGTGCGCGGCGCGGGTCGCATAAACAAAAACCCCGTCATTCGATGAATGGACGGGGTTTGGCGAACTTCCTGGCGGAAGCGGTGAGATTCGAACTCACGGACAGTTTCCCGTCGCCGGTTTTCAAGACCGGTGCCTTAAACCGCTCGGCCACGCTTCCACACGAGGCGGCATTGTAACCGAAATGCCGCCTCGTTCCGCCTCAATCGTCGCGCAGGAACAATTCCTGCAGGTCGTTGAGGAACCGTTGACCAAGCGGCGTCGGCGCGATCTGCGCAAAATCGCGCGTGATCAGTCCGCGCTGCTCCGCATCCTTGAGTGCCTGCTCGATCGTGCCGATCGGCAAACCCGTGCGTTCGACGAAGCTGTGCACGGGGAAGCCCTCGACGAGCCGCAGCGTGTTCAGCATGAACTCGAACGGCAGGTCGCGCGCACCGACTTCACGTTCTTCCTGCACCGGCGTGCCGGCCATCGCCTGTTCGATGAAGGTAGCCGGATGCTTGTAGCGTGCCTGCCGCAGGATCCGGTTCGGGAACGACAGCTTCGTGTGCGCGCCCGCGCCGATCCCGAGATAGTCGCCGAAGCGCCAGTAGTTCAGGTTGTGCTTGCACTGATGATTCGGCTTCGCGTAAGCGGACACTTCGTAGCGGCCGTAACCGGCCTCGGCCGTGCGCGCGTGGATCCATTCCTGCATGTCGGCCGATGCGTCGTCGTCGGGTACCACGGGCGGAAACTTCGCGAACAGCGTGTTCGGTTCGAGCGTCAGGTGATACAGCGACAGATGCGGCGGCGCGAACGACAGCGCGGTCTCGATGTCGGCCCGGCATTCGTCGAGCGTCTGGTTCGGCAGCGCGAACATCAGGTCGAGGTTGAAGTTGTCGAACGTCTTCGCGGCGATCTCGACGGCCGCGCGTGCCTGCGCAGTGTCGTGAATGCGGCCGAGCGCTTTCAGATGGCCTTCGTTGAAGCTCTGGATGCCGACGGACAGGCGGTTCACGCCGCTCGCGCGGAACTGCGCGAACTTCGCGGCCTCGAACGTGCCCGGGTTCGCCTCGAGCGTGATCTCGGCGTCGGCATCGAGCGGCAGCAGCGCGCGCACGTCGGACAGCAGCCGGTCGAGGCCGGCCGCCGACAGCAGGCTCGGCGTGCCGCCGCCGATGAACACCGTATGCACCTGCCGGCCCCAGACGAGCGGCAGCGCCTGTTCGAGATCGGCGCGCAGCGCGTCGAGGTACTCGGTTTCCGGAAACCGCTCGCCCTTCCACTCGTGCGAGTTGAAATCGCAGTACGGGCACTTGCGCACGCACCACGGAAAATGCACGTACAGCGCGAGCGGCGGCAGCGACGTGAGCCGCACCTGCCCGGGCGACGTGAAGGCCGCGACGACGCGCGCGCCGGTTTCCGCCGCCTGGCTCATGCGGCCTCCGGTTGCGAATGCGTGACGAAGACGATCATGCCGGTTCCTCCGCGAGCCGCGCGAGCAGTGCCTTCAGCGCGAGCGCGCGATGGCTGTGCGTGTTCTTCACGGCCGGCTCGAGCTCGGCCGCCGTCGCGCCGAGCGACGGCAGGTGGAAATACGGGTCGTAGCCGAATCCGTGCTCGCCGCGCGGCGTGTCGACGATCTCGCCTTCCCAGCGACCTTCGGCGAACAGCGGCTCGGGATCGTCCGCGTGGCGCACCAGCGCGAGCACGCAGCAATAGTATGCGCGCCGGTCGGCGACGCCGCGCAGCTGCTCGACGAGGTACGCATTGTTCGCCGCGTCGCCCTTGTCGCCGCCCGCGCGCTGCGCGTAACGTGCGGAATAGACGCCCGGTGCGCCGCGCAGCGCGCGCACGCACAGGCCCGAATCGTCGGCGATCGCCGGTAGGCCGGTGAGCCGCGACGCGTGCCGTGCTTTCGTCAGCGCGTTCTCGATGAACGTGCCGAACGGTTCGTCCGCCTCCGGCACGGCCAGGTCGCCCTGCGGCACGATCTCGATGCCGACCGTCGAAAACAGCGCGGTGAACTCGCGCAGCTTGCCGGCGTTGTTCGACGCGAGCACGATGCGCGACAGCGGCGCCAGGGTGCGATCGTCAGACATGGCCGGCGCCCAGCACGTCCTTCTGCAACTGCACGAGCTGGCCGATCCCGCTTTGCGCGAGGTCGAGCAGCGCGTTCATCTCGGCGCGCGAGAACGGCGCGCCTTCGGCGGTGCCCTGGACTTCGACGAAGCCGCCGGCGCCCGTCATCACGACGTTCATGTCGGTGTCGCAGCGCGAATCTTCCGCGTAGTCGAGGTCGAGCACGGGCGCGCCTTCGTACACGCCGACCGAGATCGCGGCGACGTGGTCGGTGATCGGCGAGTTCGCGAGCTTGCCGGCCGCGATCAGCTTCGACACGGCGTCGTGCGCGGCGACGAAGGCGCCGGTGATGCTGGCCGTGCGCGTGCCGCCGTCGGCCTGGATCACGTCGCAGTCGATGTGGATCGTGCGCGGGCCGAGCGCTTCGAGATCGAACACCGCGCGCAGCGCGCGGCCGATCAGGCGCTGAATTTCCTGCGTGCGGCCCGTCTGCTTGCCGCGCGCGGCTTCACGGTCGCTGCGCGTGTGCGTCGCGCGCGGCAGCATCCCGTATTCCGCCGTCAGCCAGCCCTGGCCGCGATCGCGCAGGAATTCGGGCACGCGTTCGGCGACGCTCGCGGTGCAGATCACCTTGGTATCGCCGAATTCGACGAGTACCGAGCCTTCGGCGTGTTTCGTGTAATGGCGCGTGAGGGCGACCTTGCGCAGTTCGTCGGCGCGGCGGCCGCTCGGGCGGGACAGGGAAGACGTCATGGGGAATCGTGGACGGAAGAGGAAACCCCGATTTTAGCGCCGAACGGCGGCCTTGCCCGGCGGGGTGGGGCGCAAAAATGGGATAATGCGCGCTTCCCGCCCCGCGCCTTGCAATGCGCCGGGCGCCTCGACATATTCCCGCCCGAGAAGGGCACCCAGACGGCGAGACGAACCATGATCTACAGCATGACGGGCTACGCGAGCGCGACGCGCGAACTCGCGACGGCCACCGGCAACGGCGGCACCAGCGTGTCGGTCGAACTGCGCACCGTGAACTCGCGCTTCCTCGACCTGAATTTCCGCATGCCGGACGACGTGCGCGCGTGCGAGCCCGCGCTGCGCGAAATGCTGATGAACAAGCTGTCGCGCGGCAAGGTCGACGTGCGCATCAACCTGCAGCGCGGTGAGCAGAGCATCGGTGCCGGTGCGCTGAACCAGACGGCTCTCGGCCAGCTTGCCGAGCTCGAGCGCTCGGTGCTCGATTCGTTCCCGGGTGTCGGTCGCCTGCGTGCGGGCGAGATCCTGCGCTGGCCAGGCGTCCTCGCCGAGAGCGGCGTGTCGGCGGAAGCGATCCGCGACGCGGTGCTCGCGTGCGGCAAGGAAGCGATCGGTGAACTCGTCGTCGTGCGTTCGCGCGAAGGCGCGCAGCTGGCGACGATGCTGCTGTCGAACGTCACCGAGATGGAGGCGATCGTCGCGCGCATCACGCCGCTCGTGCCGGAGCTGATCGCGAAGCATCAGCAGAAGATCGTCGAGCGGCTGCAGGAGGCGCTCGGCATCGCGGCGCCCGAAGGCAGCGCGCCGATCGTCACGCGCGAGGAAGCCGCGGAACGCATTCGTCAGGAAGTGACGATGTACGGCATCCGGATCGACATCGCGGAAGAGCTGTCGCGACTCACCGCGCACCTGAACGAAACGCGTCACGTGATCGAGAAGGGCGGCCGCGTCGGCAAGCGTCTCGACTTCATGATGCAGGAACTGAATCGAGAAGCAAACACGCTCGGCTCGAAGGCGGCGGCGAAGGAACTGGCCGACGCATCGATGGCGCTCAAGCTGTTGATCGAGCAGATGCGTGAGCAAGTGCAAAACCTGGAGTAACGCAACATGACCCATCCCACTCACGACGGCCACGCGTCGCATGCGCTGCACGGCGGCGTCTATCCCGGCAACCTGTTCATGGTCATCGCGCCGTCGGGCGCCGGCAAGTCGACGCTCGTGAACGCGCTGCTGTCGAAGGACAGCGACATCTGCCTGTCGATTTCGTACACGACGCGCAAGCCGCGCCCGGGCGAGCAGGACGGCCAGCACTACCACTTCACGACCGTCGAGGATTTCCGCGCGCGCCACGCCGCGCACGAATTCCTCGAAAGCGCGGAAGTGCACGGCAACTACTACGGTACGTCGCGCGTCTGGATCGAGGAGCAGATGATGAGCGGCCACGACGTGCTGCTCGAGATCGACTGGCAGGGCGCGCAGCAGGTGAAGAAGCAGTTCCGCAACGCGGTCGGCATCTTCATTCTGCCGCCATCGCTCGACGCGCTCGAGGAACGTCTGAAGAAGCGCGGCCAGGACGAGCCGAACGTGATCACGCGACGCCTGCTCGCCGCGGGCAGCGAGATGGCGCACGCGTCGGAAGCGGAATACGTCGTGATCAACGAAAATTTCGATCGTGCACTGGCCGAGCTCGAATGCATCGTCGCGGCGACGCGCCTGCGCTTTGCTTCGCAGTACGCGCGACATACCGAGCTGTTCATCGAGCTCGGCATCCATTTGCCCCACGCGGAATGACGCGGGGGTAGAGGGACATAAGGTAGAATAGGGACTATATTCAGAAGGAATTACCAACATGGCTCGCATTACCGTCGAAGACTGCCTGAAGCAAATCCCCAACCGCTTCGAACTGGCGCTCGCCGCCACTTACCGCGCGCGGCAGCTCGCGCAAGGCCATACGCCGAAGATCGAGAGCCGCGACAAGCCGACCGTCGTCGCGCTGCGCGAGATCGCTGCCGGCCAGGTCGGCGTCGAGATGCTGAAGAAGGTGCCGGTGTAACGCGCATCCGGCCCGTTCCAGCCATGTAGTCCACGCGCGCAACGACTCGACCTGGAGGCGAATATGAGCACCACCCCATCGTCCGCCTCCGCGGATTCGACCACCGAAGCCACGGCCCAGTCGCCTGCGCGCCAGTACATCGACGCGGTCCTCGAACAGTCCTTCCGGCATCTGTTCGGGCCGACCGCCACGCCGGAGCAGCCGCGCAAGCACGGCGTCGTTTCGATCGCGAAACTGACGGCCGCGCTTGCCGAGTATCTCCCTCCGGAAGAAATCAAAGAGGTCAAGGCGGCGTTCCACTTCAGTGACGAAGCCCACCTCGGTCAATATCGCCAGAGCGGCGAACCCTACATCACCCATCCCGTCGCCGTCGCGGAAATCTGTGCCGGCTGGAAGCTCGACGCGCAAGCCGTGATGGCCGCGCTCCTGCACGACGTGATGGAAGACCAGGGCGTGACCAAGAGCGAGCTGGCCGAACGGTTCGGCCCGAAGGTCGCCGAACTGGTCGACGGCCTGTCGAAGCTCGACAAGATGGAGTTCCGCAGCCGCGAGGAAGCGCAGGCGGAAAACTTCCGCAAGATGCTGCTCGCGATGGCGCGCGACGTGCGGGTCATCCTCGTCAAGCTCGCCGACCGTCTGCACAACATGCGCACGCTCGGCGCGGTGCCGATGGAAAAGCGCCGGCGCGTCGCACGCGAGACGCTCGACATCTACGCGCCGATCGCGCACCGCCTCGGGTTGAACAACACGTATCGCGAGCTGCAGGACATGAGCTTCGCGAACTTCAACCCGCATCGCTACGCGACGCTCGAGAAGGCCGTGAAGGCCGCGCGCGGCAACCGCCGCGAAGTGATCAGCAAGATCCTCGAGGCTGCTCAGCGCGCGATGAGCGACGCGAAGCTCGACGCGGAGATCACCGGCCGCGAGAAGACGATCTACAGCATCTATCGCAAGATGCGCGACAAGCAGCTGTCGTTCTCGCAGGTGCTCGACGTATACGGCTTTCGCGTCGTCGTCGAGAGTCCGCTCGACTGCTACACGTGCATCGGTGCGTTGCACGCGTTGTACAAGCCCGTGCCCGGCAAGTTCAAGGACTACATCGCGATCCCGAAGATCAACGGCTATCAGTCGCTGCACACGACGCTCGTCGGCCCGTTCGGCGCGCCGATCGAGTTCCAGGTGCGCACGCGCAAGATGCACGAGATCGCCGAGGCCGGCGTGGCCGCGCACTGGCTGTACAAGAACGGCGGCGCGGATCTGAACGACGTGCAGAAGCGCGCGCATCAGTGGCTGAAGTCGCTGCTCGACATCCAGAGCGAAGCCGGCGATTCGAGCGAATTCCTCGAGCACGTGAAGATCGACCTGTTCCCGGATGCGGTCTACGTGTTCACGCCGAAGTCGAAGATCATGGCGTTGCCGCGCGGCGCGACGGCGCTCGATTTCGCGTATTCGATCCACAGCGATCTCGGCAACCAGTGCGTGGCCGTGAAGATCAACAACGAGTTGCTGCCGCTGCGCACCGAGCTGAAGAGCGGCGACATCGTCGAGGTCATCACCGCGCCGTATTCGAAGCCGAACCCCGCGTGGCTCGGTTTCGTGCGAACCGGCAAGGCGCGTTCGGCGATTCGTCACTACCTGAAGACGATGCGCCTGAACGAGTCGGTGCAGCTCGGCGAGCGGCTCGTCGATCAGAGCCTGAAGGGTTACGGGCTCGCGCTCGCCGATGTCACACCGGAGGTGTGGGAGAAGCTCGTCCAGTGGACGGGCAACAAGAGTCGCCAGGAAATCTTCGCGGACATCGGCCTCGGCCGCCGCGTCGCCGCGGTGATGGCCAAGCGCATCGAGGTGCTGATGACCGGCCGCGATGCGGACGACGATCTGCCGAAGTCCGAGCGGCATCCCGCGCACAATGCGCCGCCGGTCGTGATCACCGGCACCGAAGGGATGTCCGTGCAACTGTCGGCGTGCTGCCGGCCGATTCCGGGCGATGCGATCATGGGCTATATCGGCATCGGCCTCGGGATGGCGATTCATACGACCGATTGCCGGGTCGCGCAGCGCATCCATCGCCGCGATCCGGGCCGCTGGATCGACGTCGAGTGGGCGCCGCAGCCGGGTCGTCTGTTCGACGTCGCGGTGAAGGCGCTCGTGAAGAACACGAAGGGCATCTTCGCGCGCGTCGCGGCGGACATCACGTCGGCCGACGCGAACATCGTTCACATCGCGATGGACGAGGATCTGACGCACGAATCGACGGTGCTGCGGTTCGTGATCCAGGTCAGCGATCGCGTGCATCTCGCGAACGTGATGCGGCGCGTGCGGACCAATCCGGACGTGATGCGGATCATGCGCGAGCGCTCGACCGACGACAGCGTGCATGCGCGTCACGACGGCGGCATGCGCATCGAGCGCGAGCGGCAGGATTACTGACGCCGCGCGGTGGTTTGCGGCGGGATGCGACGGCGGCCACGGGCCGCCGTTTTCATGTGTGCAGCGGGTCGGGCGGTGTCGTGAAGTGGCAACCCGACTCGAGCGGGCGGTGGCCGAACAAAAGAGGGGGGGCGGAAAAGAAAAAAGGGCCTTCCCGGAGGAAGGCCCTTCTGAGGTGGCGCGGCTGGCAGGATTCGAACCCACGACCCCTTGGTTCGTAGCCAAGTACTCTATCCAACTGAGCTACAGCCGCACGCAAAAACAAAACGCTACAACATCGAACTGAAAGGGCCTTCGGTTTGGAAGGCCCCCAAAAAGGTGGCGCGGCTGGCAGGATTCGAACCCACGACCCCTTGGTTCGTAGCCAAGTACTCTATCCAACTGAGCTACAGCCGCACGCAAAAACAAAACGCTACAACATCGAACTGAAAGGGCCTTCGGTTTGGAAGGCCCTCGAAAAAGGTGGCGCGGCTGGCAGGATTCGAACCCACGACCCCTTGGTTCGTAGCCAAGTACTCTATCCAACTGAGCTACAGCCGCACGCAGAAGCGGAAGTATAGCAGGGTTGTATAAAAAGGGAAGCCTTATTCGCAAAAAATGTCACCCGATCCTGGGCGGTCGCGTTCGTGTACCCTTGATGCATCAGTCATCCAAGTGTTGAATCTGCATCATGAACAAGGCGTTTGTCAAAGAGTCGGACGGCGACGACGACGATCTCGACCCGAGTCAACCCGCGATTCCGGCGGGCACGAAGAACTACATCACCCCGGCCGGCCACAAGCAGCTCAGGGACGAACTCCTGAACCTGATCGACGTCGAGCGTCCCGAAGTCGTGCGGTTGGTGTCGTGGGCCGCGTCGAACGGCGATCGATCGGAGAACGGCGACTACATCTACGGCAAGCGGCGGTTGCGCGAGATCGACCGCCGGATCCGCTTTCTGACGAAGCGGCTCGATCTCGCCGAAGTCGTCGACGCGAGCCGGCAGGAGAATGTCGATCAGGTGTTCTTCGGCGCGACCGTCGATTACGCGACGCCGGACGGCGAGGATCACACCGTCACGATCGTCGGGATCGACGAGGTCGATCTCGATCGCGGCTGTGTCAGCTGGATTTCGCCGGTCGCGCGAGCCCTCATCAAGGCGAAGATCGGCGACACCGTCACGCTGATGACGCCGGGTGGTCCCCAGCCGATCGACGTGCTCGACGTTCGCTATCCGGCACCGGGCAGCGCGTGAGCGGGGAGCGGTGCATTCGCACAGCGCAGCGCTGAAACGACGAGCGCCCCGGGTGGGGCGCTTCGTCATGACGGTCCTTGCCGGGCGGGGACCGATCGCATTGCTCAGAAGCGGTGGCGCATGCCGGCCGTGACCGCGATCTGCTTGTTCGTCGACGACGCGGTGCCGAGCCCGTTGATGTTCGCGCCCACAGCCAGGCCGTCCGCATTGACCCGCTGGTACTCGCCCTGCAGATACAGGTCGGTGCGCTTCGACAGCGCATAGTCGGCCTGCAGGTTGAACTGGTGCCAGCTGGGCGTCTGGCCGTCGAGGCGGGCGTCGGTGTACGTGTACGAACCCGCGAGCGAGAATGCCGGTGTCAGCGCGTAGCGGCCATTCACTTCGTAATTGTTGAAGCGCGTGCCGCCGGTGAGCGGGATGCCGCCCGACACGCCGGACTGGCCGGCGCTGATCCTGGCCGAATCGGTCAGGCGCGTCTGCGTGAACACGAAGCCGGCCGTCGCGGGCCCGAACGTGTAGTTGAGGCCCGCGCCCCAGGTGCGCTGACGGCTGGCGGCGAACGTCCAGTCGCCGGCCACCGCGCCGGGGTCGCTGGCTGCGAGCGACAGCGCGTTGATGTTGTTGTTGAGTTGCATGTACGCGGCCGCGACGTTGAAGCCCAGATAGCTGTACGACGCGCCCACGCTGTATGCGCGGTTGTTCGAGAAATCGCTGGAATTCGAGAAGCCATACAGCGCGCCGAACTTCAGGCCGCCGTAATTGGCACTCTGATACTTGACCGAGTTGTTGATCCGGAACGAGTTGTTCAGATTGTCATTGTCGAACGGGTGCGCGAACTGCGTGCCGCCGTATTGGGTGCCGGTCAGCGACAGCGGGCCGAGGAAATCGACGACGCTGTCGTACTGGCGGCCGAGCGTGAGCGAGCCGTAGCTTTGGTGCGCGAGGCCGACGAAAGCCTGGCGGCCGAATTCGCGGCCGTTCTGCTTGAGCGAACCGTTGTTGATGCCGAAGCCGTTTTCCAAGGTGAAGATCGCTTTCAGTCCGCCTCCGAGATCCTCGGTGCCGCGCAGGCCCCAGCGGCTGCCGTTGATCGAGCCGCTGGTCTCCTGCCACGCGCTGTGACCACCCTGGTTGTTCGTATAGGTGATGCCTGCATCGATCAGGCCGTACAGCGTGACGCTGCTTTGCGCATGGGCGGCAGTGGCACACACGCCGGTCAATGCGGCGACGATCAGGGGCTTTTTCATGATCTGTCTCCAAACAGGATGATGTCGATCGAACCTGCTGCGGGCATCGGCGGCGTCGCGTGTCGGCGACGCCGTGCGCATTGAGCGCGGCGCCTTCGTCGGAAATCCATTTGCAGTGTACGGATTGGTCCGGGTGCAAAAGGAAATTGCTTCTGGCAATACTGTATTTTGAATCCCGCAAGAATGAGTGTATGCGCCGGGAGCCCCGGCCATCAAGACTTTGCGGCAGCGCAGCAGGCGGAGAATGTGATCAGGACTGCATAACGGGTGTCGAGGGCGTTGCGCGATCGCGACAGGCAATCAGTGGCGGGCGGGGCAGACCTAGCGCGATTATTGACACATCGGCAATAGAGGTTTGTGTGGAGCATGGATAATGAAAGGATGTTCTCTCGCTATACTGCGATCTCTGCTTTCCGAAGCAGACTTTTTCGTTGACGGAAAAGATCTCCAAACCTTTGTCGGCGCGACTTCCCAGTCGCGCTTTTTTTTGCCCGTCTCCCGGATCCCTATTGCTTGTACGAGCGTCGCTTGCGCTTGCCTGTCGGCTGCGTGTCATCGGCCTCGGCCAGCGGCGGCGTGTACGTCCAGTCTTCCATCACGTAGTGACGGGCGTCCAGCGGTGAAGCCAGCAGGTTCTGCCAATGATCGCCGTGCCAGGTCGGGTCGAACTCGGTATCGCATGGCGTTTCACGAGACTCGGCCAGCGCGCGGGACTTGCGGCGTACGCGTGCGAGCCGGCTCGCAAGGCGTTTGATTCCGTCCAGCCACATGACCTTCTCCTTCCAATGCCTTGCACCAGCATCGCTACGTCCTTCGTTCTTGGCAATCCGGAAAAAACCCGATGATTTTACCGGCCCGATTTGTCCCCGGTAGGTTTTTCATGTTTTTGATTATCGGTGATTCGCTCCCGGTAATATTGACAGGTTTTTGATGCAAATCAATTAATAAAAGACGATGGTGTACCGATTCCAGTGGTATTGACGTTTTTTTGATAAAGAAGGCGCCAAAAATTCCCTTGACGCACCCGGATTGTCCAATTTATAAAGTCAGCACTCCGTCCCCGGGCGGAGCGCTGGGGGTGAGTGTCGGCGCGCCGTTGCGGGATTTCGGGAAGCGGCTATAAACAGTAGCTTTTTTGATCTAATCGAGTGGGGAACGAAGGTATGGATACCGGTATCGTAAAATGGTTTAACGATGCTAAAGGTTTCGGCTTTATTACGTCCGACAATGGTGGCGAAGATCTGTTTGCGCACTTTTCAGAAATCCGGATGGACGGCTTCAAAACGCTGAAGGAAAACCAGCGCGTTTCCTTCGATGTGAAAGTCGGGCCGAAAGGCAAGCAGGCAGCGAATATCCAGGCGGTCTGACGCGCCACGCATTGCCGATCACGTCCGGCCCCCGCATCGCGGGGGCTTTTTGCTTTTTGGGGCACGAAAACCCGTGACCGGCGAATCGAATCCGCTTCGGACTGGTCGCGAACACGCCTGCCGGTGCATACTCACGGAAGCATTGTCTCTCCCGCCTTTTCATGTCCGATTTCCGTCCGTCCGATCCCGCCTGCGAACAGCCGCTCGTCTTCGTCGATCTCGAAACCACCGGTGGTTCGTCCGCCGAGCACCGCATCACTGAAATCGGCGTGGTCGAAATCGGCCCGCTGGGCGTATCGACATGGACGACACTGGTCAATCCGGGGCAATCGATTCCGCCGTTCATCCAGCAACTGACGGGCATTTCCGATGAGATGGTGCGTGACGCGCCGTCGTTCGCGTCGCTCGCGCCCGTGCTGTTCGAGCGGCTCGACGGCAAGCTGTTCGTCGCGCACAACGCGAGCTTCGACCGGGGCTTCCTGCGTGCCGAATTCGAGCGCGCCGGCTTCGCATTCAATCCGGACGTGCTGTGCACGGTGCGGTTGTCGCGCGCGCTGTTTCCGCGGGAGGCGCGACACGGACTCGATGCGCTGATCGAGCGGCATGGCCTCGTTCCCGCCGCCCGCCACCGGGCGCTCGCGGATGCCGATCTCCTTTGGCAGTTCTGGCGGCAATTGCACGAGATCGTGCCGCTCGAGCGTCTGCGCGACCAGATTGCGCGCACGACGCGCCACTTCCGTCTCGCGGGCGGCATGACCGAAGCGTGGCTCGATACCGCGCCGGCCGGATGCGGCGCGTACGCGTTGTTCGGGGAGGGCGACGTAGCGCTGTACGTTGGCCGCAGCGTGCGCGTGCGGCAGCGCTTGCGCGCGCTGCTGACCGGCGAGCGGCGTTCGTCGAAGGAAATGCGGATTGCGCAGCAGGTGCGGCGCGTCGAATGGCGGGAGACCGGCAACGAACTCGGCGCAATGCTTGCGGAAGCGCAGTGGATCGCTCGTCTGCGTCCGTCATACAACCGGCGTCCCGCGGCCGAAAGCGCCCGTGCCGGCAATGTGCCCTGGCCGTTCGACGGCCCGGTCGCGTTCGAGGCGAGCGGCGAGCGCCGCCTGTTTCATGTGATCGACGGCTGGCGCTACCTCGGTGTGGCCGAATCGCTCGATGCGGCGGCGCGGCTCGTGGCCGATGGCGCGGACGGTGCAGTCGAGCCGCATACCCATCGCCTGCTGCAGACGCATCTCGCGCGCGGCCTGCAACTGATTCCGATAGCGGCGCTCACGCCTGCCGACTGAGCACCGCCGGCTGCAGCGCGTAATGGCCGCGCGTCATCAGCCGATCGCGCTGGCGCCGCCGGCCGAGCAGACGTGCGACAGCGCGATGCCGAGTGCCTGCGTCTGGGTGCGGTCGTAGCGCGTAAGCGTTTTCCAGTTCGCGATGCTGCGTGCGAGCCGCGCCTGGCAATCGGGTGCGTCGCGCAGCGGTGCGACTTGCGCGAGGCCGGCCAGCATCTTTTGCGTGAGCTGGTCGAGCGCCGGCCGCGTGCTGGTCGCGAGGTCGGGCGGCGAGCCTTCCGGCGGCCGCGTCGCGCGCCACGTTGCAAAGAGCGCGTTCTGCACGTCCTTGCTCGCGGCGATCTGATCCTCGAAGAACGTGCGCGCGAACGCGGGATCCACGCCGGACTGTGCGGCACGCTTCTCCACCGATGCGAGCAGGGCCGCTTCGCGCGGCCGGTCCTCGATCGCCTGGTGGTTCGCCCATTTCCATCGCGCGACGGGTTCAGCAAGTGCGAGCCGCTGCGATGCGAGCGCGACGAGATTGGTGAGCGCGGTGTCGTCGCCGTCCGCGCGTGCGACGTGCGGTGACGTAAAAATGGCGACGCCGAGCGCGGCGACAGCGACGCTGGCACGAATGGCTTGTTTCATCGGAACGATCGGGAGGACCGGGCTGGCCGGAGGTGGAAAACCAGAAGAATAGACGAAGACAGTCGCGCGGCGGAACGACGCGACAGAAGAATCAGCGGACGCGCTGATCCGGCACCGTCAGGCCATTGCAGCCCGGGTGCGAAGCGATCTGCGCCGAAAACGCAGCGATGAACCGCACGATATCGATCGACACGTGGCGGTTACAGAACGGAACGTAGGTTCACTTCGGCGAGTACAGCTTGTGCTGCTCGTCGAAGAATGCCCGGACATGCTCGGGCAACTCGGCGAGGAATTCGACGCCGACGGGTTCCGGATCCGGGCTCATCACTTGCTCGGGCGGGGGCATGCGGGTTGGTCTTTCGTCCATGGTCATTTCTCCAGCAGGTTCAATAATTATCAACCTCGCGCTTGGATTTATGCCAGTGGCGAATCGTTAGATTTTGTCTCTGTTGTATTAACGGCACATGCGCAGCTGCGCACCGTGAGATGCCGACTATTGCACCTCGCACGTCGGCAACGATCGGGCCGCTTGTTATACTTGCGCGCTCTTTTTCCTGGACCGCGATGAAACGAACGACGCGATGGATCGGCCTCGTATGGTTGGCGCTCGTACTGAACGTACTGTCGCCCGTCATCGGCTACGCGCGTCTCGCATCGAGCGGTTCCGGCGAGCTCACGCTCGAATTGTGCAGTGCGGCAGGCGTGCGCCACATCGCCCTCGCGCAGTCGGGCGACGACCGCGGCACATCGCCGTTCGACCATGCCGGCGTGCCGCACTGCGTGTACTGTCCCGGCTTCGCGGCGAACGTGGCGCTCGGCACGAGCCTGCCTGCATTGCCGGGCTTCGTGCGCGCATTCGCGTACCGGGCGGCCGCCCCGGCCGTTCCCGTTTTTCCCCGCAAGGGCATCCGTCTCGCGCAGCCGCGCGGTCCGCCTGAAAACGTCCTGATCTGATTGATATCGTCCGCGCGCTCCGGAGGCGCGCGTGCCGCCCGCGGCCCGGTCCGCGCGCCGCGCCATGTGTGCCGCGCGTCGGCTCGCGCACGGCGGCGTCCGGTCACGTTTTCAGGAATTCATCCATGTCGTTCACCTTCCCCGCGCGGCCGTCGCGCGGCCGGCTCGCGCTCGCCTGCGCGGCAGTTTTTGTCTGGCCTGCCGCGCAGGCGGCCACGATCGATGGCCCATCCGCGGACCCCGTGCCCGGCGGCCCGGGCAACCCGGCCGGCCGTGCCGCACCGGTTGCCGCGCCCGCGCCGACGGGCGACACGCTGACCGCCGTCAGCGTCTCCGCCCGGCGGCAACCCGTCGATCCCGATACGCCGGCCGTCGTCGAGTCGATCACGCGCGAGCAGATCGACGCGCACACCAACGTCACCACCGAGGACGCGCTGAAGTACGCACCCAACCTGATGGTTCGCAAGCGCTACATCGGCGACCGCAACAGCGTGTTCGCCGGCCGCGACTTCAACGAGTTGCAGAGCGCGCGCGGGCTCGTCTACGCCGACGGGCTGCTGCTGTCGAACCTGCTCGGTTCGAGCTATGCGTATCCGCCGCGCTGGTCGCTGATCGCGCCCGACGATATCGCGCGCGTCGACGTGCTGTATGGTCCCTTTTCCGCGCTGTATCCCGGCAACGCGATCGGCTCGACCGTGCTGCTGACGACGCGGCGCCCCGACGCGCTCGAGGCGTCGCTGTCGACGCAGTTCTTCACGCAGCGCTATCACGACGGCTACGGGTTCGCGGACAGCTTCGGCGGCAATCACCAGACCGCGCGGATCGCGAACCGCGTCGGCAAGTTCTGGTTTTCGCTGTCGCTTGACCGGCTGGAGAACGACGGCCAGCCGATGCAGTATGCGAGCCCCAATTCAGCCTACAACCCGAAGCTCGGCACCGCGGTGCCAGTTACGGGAGCGGCTACCGACATCGGGCCGAACGGCAAGCCGCG
This sequence comes from Burkholderia sp. Bp9004, assembly GCF_003858025.1. Taxonomy (NCBI): domain Bacteria; kingdom Pseudomonadati; phylum Pseudomonadota; class Betaproteobacteria; order Burkholderiales; family Burkholderiaceae; genus Burkholderia; species Burkholderia sp. Bp9004. The sequence goes on from NZ_QTQD01000028.1 coordinate 53,446, forward strand.
CACGATCGTCGGCGCGCAGACCATCGAGCGGACCGAGCAGCTCAACGAGACGGTCCGGATGGGCTATGCGTTGACGGACCACGTCGACGCGACGCTGACACTCGGACACTGGGAAAACCATTACCGGCAGCACGGCGAAACCTTCCTGCGCGATGCGGCCGGCAATCCCGTCTACGGTGGCAACGTGTCGATTGGCGGCCGGAACATGACCGTCGCGCCGAGCGCGTTCGCGCCGCAACGCGGCGACCAGGAGAATTGGTTGTACGCGCTCGGCCTGAACGGTCGGCTCGATTCGGGCTGGCGGCTGTCGGGCGTCGTGTCGGCGTACGACGTATCGCGCGACGTGCTGCGCGCGGCGTCGACCGTGCAGGGCGGGGCGGGCACGCTGTTCCAGGGCGACGGCACGGGCTGGCGCACGTTCGACCTGAAGGCCGAGGCGCCGGAAGTGAAGGGCCATGCGTTCACGTTCGGCTATCACTACGACAACTATTTCCTGCGCAACGTCACGTACAACACAGCCGACTGGCTGGCCGGGCCGACTACGTCGCTCGCGAGCGTCTACCGGGGCGACACGCGCACGCAGGCGCTGTTCGCGCAGGACGCGTGGCGTTTCGCGCCCGGCTGGCTGGCGACCCTCGGCCTGCGCTACGAGCGCTGGGATGCGTACGGCGGCGCGCTTGGCAACGCCAACGGCATGCTCGGCTACGCGGACCGCAACGCGAATGCGCTGTCGCCAAAAGTCGCGCTGCAATGGGACGCGACGGACGTCTGGCGCTTCCGGCTGTCGTTCGCGACCGGCACGCGCTTCCCGACGGTCGGCGAACTGTTCCAGGGCACGATCTCGAACAACGCGATCGTCAACAACAACCCGAACCTGCGGCCGGAAAAGGCGATCGACTGGGACTTCACGGCCGAGCGCGACGTGGGCGTCGGCGTCGTGCGCGCGAGCGTATTCCAGAGCGACCTGCGCGATTCGATCTACAGCCAGACGACGGTGTCGGGCGCGTCGACCGTCACCAACATCTCGAACGTCGATCGCGTGCGCGTACGTGGCGTCGAACTCGCATTCAGCGGCCAGAGCGTCGGGCTGCGCGGGCTCGACATCGACGCGAACGTGTCGGCGAGCAATGCGCAGATTCTGGCCGACGCCGCGAATCCGGCTTACGTCGGTTCGCGCTTTCCGCGCATCCCGCGCATGCGCGCGAACCTGCTCGCGTCGTACCGCTTCGACGAACATTGGCTCGCGAGCGTCGGCGTCCGCTACTCGGGCCGCCAGTTCAATACGCTCGACAACAGCGACGTCAATCCGGACGTGTACGGCGGCACGAGCACCTTCACGGTCGTCGACCTGAAGGCACGCTACCGGTTCGACCGTCACTGGGTCGCGTCGGTCGGCATCGACAACCTGACTGACCGCCGCTACTACGTGTTCCACCCGTATCCGGGCCGCACTTTCTTTGGAGAACTGAAATGGTCGCTGTGAAATCGTTCGCGGCAGGCTGCGCGCTGTGGCTCGCGGCGCTGTCGCCCGCAGGTGCGCACGACGCGCCGAACGCCGTCGATCCGCATGCGGCGCACATGAGCGTGCAGGCCGCGCCGGCACAGCAGAAGCAGCCGCTCGCGACCGGCGCCGCATTCGACGTGCGGCACAGGCTGTGGGTCGCATGGGTCGAAGGCGCGCACGTCGTCGTCGCGCACTCGGATGACGCGGGCCGCACGCTGTCCGCACCTGCGACCGTCAACGCGATGCCCGAGCCGATCTACACGAGTGCGGAGAATCGCCCGAAGCTCGCGACGAGCCCGGACGGTAGCGCGGTGTACGTGTCGTGGTCGATGCCGCTCGATGCGCCGTACACCGGCATGGTGCGCTTTTCGCGTTCGCTCGACGGCGGCGCGACCTGGAGCGTGCCCGTCACCGTGCATCGCGACCGGCAGGCGATCACGCACCGCTTCGACATGATGGCAGTCGATCCGGCGGGCAACATCGCGATCGCGTGGATCGACAAGCGCGATCTCGTTGCGGCGAAGGCGGCGGGGCGGGCGTACGACGGCGCGGCCGTCTACTACGCCGTGTCGCGCGACGGCGGCGCGTCGTTCGAGCCAGAGCGCAAGGTGACCGATCACACATGCGAATGCTGCCGCATCGCGATGGCGATCGATCCGGCCGGACATATCGAAGCCGTGTGGCGCAACGTATTCCCGGGGCAGATCCGCGACCATGCGCTCGCGGTGCTGCCCGTGTCGGCGTCGGAGCCCGTCGCGCCGGTGCGCGCGACGTTCTCGAACTGGCACGTCGAGGCGTGCCCCGAGCATGGGCCGGCGCTCGCGATCGCGCCGGACGGCACGCGCCACATCGCGTGGTTCGGCGTCGTCGACGGCCGTGCCGACGTGTTCTACTCGCGCATCGGCGCCGATGGGGGGCCGCTCGGCACACCCTGGGCGTTCGGCGCGAATCCGGCGGTACCGGCCGAGCAGGCATCGCATGCGGCGCTCGTCGCGCGTGGTGATGTCGTCTGGCTCGCATGGAAGGCGTTCGACGGCGACACGATGCAGATCAAGTTGCGCCGCTCGGACGATCGCGGCGAGCACTGGTCGGCGCCGCGCGTGATCGCGTCGACGTCGGGTGCGAGCGACAACCCGCAACTGCTCGACGATGCAGGACGCCTCTACCTGTCGTGGCGTACGCGTAACGACGGCTATCGGCTGATTTCCGTGGAGGGTGCGCAATGAAACGGCTGCTGGTGTCGATCTGCGCCGTGCTTGCGAGTCTGCCCGCATGGGCCGGTGAACTGCAGCCGCTGCGCGCGTCCGAGGTCGCGAAGTTGTACGCGACGGCGCTCGAACGGCCGCTCGCGGTCGAGATCTGGTCGCTCGATTGCGGCTACTGCCGCGAGAACGCCGCGCATCTGGTCGCGTGGCAGCGCCGGCATCCGGACGTGCGCCTCGCGATGGTCTCGATGGACGCGTACGACGACAACGGTGCGGCGATCGCGCAGGCGCTCGCGCAAATGAACCTGCCGCCGCAGGTCGCGCAGTATGCGAACGCGGAGCCGATGCCCGAGCGTCTGCGGGCGGCACTCGATGCGGGATGGCGGGGAGAAATGCCGCGTACCGTGTGGATCGGACGCGATGGCGCACGCGAGGCGCGCAGCGGATTGCTGACGACCGACGTGCTTGACGGCTGGTTTCGGCGCGGCAAGCGCCAGTGAAACCGGAAGGCGGCGCGCGGGCAATGCCGCGCGCCGCTTCGATGCAACTACGAAACGAATGCGCGCCCGAAGGTGCGCGAGAAGATCGTCAGGCCGCGCGCCTGAACAGGCGGATCACGAACAGCAGGATCACGGCGCCGATGACCGCGACGATCACCGAGCCGATGAAGCCGCTGCCGAGGCTGATGCCGAGCACCCCGGCCAGCCAGCCGCCGATCACCGCGCCGACGATCCCGACGATGATATCGACGATCAGGCCGAACCCGCCGCCCTTGACGAGCAGGCCCGCCAGCCAGCCGGCGATCGCGCCGATGATGAGCCACATAATCAAGCCATGAGTCATGGTGATCCTCTCCTAGTGTTGAGTCGAAATGACCGGACGTCGGCTGTTTCGCCGCAAGCTGCATGAAGGCGGCATGCGACCCGCCGTGCCGCCCACGCAATGTAACGCGATAGACGGGTCGGAATCGTTAAGTAATGTTATGCACCCTTATCGGGATTTTCCAGGGGATTCGTCTGCCTACGAAATGAATCTGTAAGAAATGGATGGTGGTACGCAATCGGTGCGTCATGCGTCACATCGTCCATGCGTCGCCGCCGGTGCACCCGTGTCGGGCAGGCCGTCGCCGGCGTCCGCGATCAGGCGGGTGATGGTCGCCGCGTCGCCGATCGCCTCGATCGCCAGCAGCGCGAAGCGGGCGAGAAAGAGCGACGCGTCGGTTTCGCCGATGCGGGTCATCGTGCGGCACAGGTTGGTGTAGAGGACGTCGCGTTCGGTGTCGGTCATCATGCGTTCTCCTGAGGATCGGCTGACGTGTGCGGGTGAAGTGCGCGTTCGAGTGCGGCGCTCAGGTCGGTGGTGCGCGCATCGTGCCAGCGGCCGAGCACGTGTCCGTCCGGACGCACGAGATAGACGGTGCCGTCGCGCGCGCCGTACAGGTTGAACAGCCGGCCGTCGACATCGTAGCCGCCGCCTCCTGGGTGTTGCGGTGCCGCATGCCGCGCGAGCGTGACGAGCGCGAACGGGATGCCGGTGTCGTGCAGGCGTCGTTCGAGATCGACGAACGACGGATCGGGCGCACCGTCGCGTGTAAAGCGGAACGCGGTGAAGCGCGAGCCGACGAGATCGGTCAGGTGGCCGCGACGCGCGCCGTTGTCGTTGCCGATGTCGCTCGACGTCTGCAGCATCAGCGGGCATTCGGCGAGTACCATGCCGGGCGCCGGCCCAGCCGAGAACGCATCGCGTTCGTCCGCATTGAGCGGCGACGCCGTGTAAGCGATGGCCGATGTCTGACGCGGATTGATCAGCGAACGCAACGCCGGATGCCGGACCGCGAGCGTCAGCACGGCCTTGCGCATCAGGTCGAACGCAAACGACGGCGGCGCCATGAACTCGGTGCTCTTGGTGCCGTAGCGCAGGTTCTCGTACGTTGCGAACACGCGCTCGTCCGAATAGCTGTCGAGCAGTGCGTCCGACGCGAGCCCGCGAATCACGTACGCCAGTTTCCAAGCGACATTGTCGGCGTCGTCGATGCCCGAGTTCGCGCCGCGCACGCCGAAGATCGGCACGAGGTGCGCGGCGTCGCCGCAGAACAGCACGCGGCCGTGCCGGTAGCGTTCGAGCGTCAGCGCGTTCGCCTTGTAGATCGTGATCCAGATCGGCGACCAGTCGCCGCGCTCGCCCATCATGTCGAGCAGGCTCTGCACACGCGGGATCACGTTTTCGGGTTTGACAGCCGCTTCGGGATCCTCATCGTCGCGCAGCTGGTAGTCGATCCGCCACACGTTGTCGGGCTGTTTGTGGACGAGCACGGTCGAGCCCGGGTTCGACGCCGGGTCGAAGTAGGCGAGCCGCTCGGTCGGCCGATCGCTGTCGAGCGCGATGTCGACGATCACGTAACGGCCTTCGTAGCTGGTGCCCTGGAGCGACAGGCCGAGCGCATCGCGCATCGTGCTGCGCCCGCCGTCGCTCGCCACGGCCCAGTCGGCATCGAGTGCGTATCCGCCGAGTGGCGTATCGACGTCGAGACGCACCCCGTCCGGGCGCCGCGTGACGCCGGCGACCTTCGTCTGCCAGCGGATTTCGATGAGCTCGGGGCGGCGCAGCGCGGCATCGAGCAGGAACTGCTCGATGTGATACTGCGCGAGGTTCACCATCGGCGGCAGCTTCTGGTTTTCGTCCTGCGGCATCGTGAAATGCAGCACTTCTTCGTGACGATGGAAGCTGCGTCCGCCGCTCCACGGCAGTCCGACGCTGAGGAAACCGTCGAGTGCGCCGAGCCGCTCGATGATCTCGAGGCTGCGTCGCGAGATGCAGATCGCGCGGCTGCCGTGACAGACCGAATCGTCGGCTTCGAGCAGCACGCTGCGGATGCCGTGATTGGCGAGGCCGAGCGCGACCGCGAGGCCGACCGGCCCGCCGCCGACGATCGCGACGCGGTGCCGCTGCATGTCGACGCCGTCGCTGCAGGTCGGCAGGTGCGCGGGATGGCGCGCGGCGACGAACGGATATGGCTTGAATTCGATGCCCATCGTTGGCTTCCAGGTTGCACTGTTTGAATGCGCACGCTCGACGACGCGATGCGTGCGGCAGGCTGGATGCAGTATGGAAGCCGTACCGAACACCGCTGTCCCCATTCCGGGTACAGCGCTCGGCCGGCGGCGGGCCGGGACTTACCCCGACGCGCTCAGGATCGGCAGTCGACGTTCAGGGCTGCAGGCACAGCGCGAACAGCTGGCGCTGGCTCGAGATGCCGAGGCGTCGGTACGCGCGTTTCTGGTAGGTGACGACGCTGGAGGCCTTCACGCCGATCGTCTCACCGATCTCCTGCGCGGTCTGGCCTTCGAGCACACCGCGCAGCACGTCGAGTTCGCGCTTGGACAGTGCCGGGCATGCGCCGCGCAGCCGCGCGAGCATCAGTTGCGGGATGCCGATCTGCGCCGCGCCGGCGAGCGCATAGTGATGCCGCGCGGCCTGCGCAATCAGCGGTGCGAGCGTTTCGATGGCCGCGATCTCGCGTGGCTGGAACGCGCCGCTGCGACGCGCGCGATACAAGTTGATCGACAGCCAGGTCGAGTCGTTCGGCTGCATCAGCAACGCGACGCGTTCGGACACGTCGGGGCCGCGGTAGCAGGCCGCGCGATATGCGTCGTGGCAGATCTCGTCGCCGGCCTGCTGATGCAGCACCACGTCGTGGCGGTGCGTGCCGCGACCGGCGGCCGAGACGATCTTCTGGTTGCCGTCCAGTGCATAGAAATGCCGCGCGTAGGTGTCGGCGACGTCACGCAGGTAGCGGCCGCCGCGATGATCGGCGACCGAGATGGTGCGTGGACGGTTGCCGAATTCGTACGCGAAGATCGTGCACTGCGTGACGGACAGCGCATCGTCGAACAGCTTCAGGATTTCCGCGGCGAACGCATTCGGCTCGCTGCCGCCGATCACGGTAACGAGACCAGTTGCGCGGGACACGTCCAGTTGCCCGCCGAGGTTCGGTCGCTCGAGGCGCCAGATGCGCATGATGCGGAGGGGGGGGAGGGCCAGGTGATCCGGCGATTGTAATCGGCGGCGCGCGGTGCGGGAGTCGGGGGATGCCCGCAAGCGGAAATGATGCGGCGGGTGGTGCAGGACTTCGTGTATCGGAAATCGTGGCCGCAAAAGAGAAAAGGCCTGATAAGCGATGCTTATCAGGCCTTTATATCTTGGTGCCGGAGATAGGAGTCGAACCTACGACCTTCGCATTACGAATGCGCTGCTCTACCAACTGAGCTACACCGGCAGCAGAGAAATGAAATTATATGGTCAAATCCGAGATCTTGGCAATAGGTTTTGCGAAATTTTTTCAGCTTGCTGCTGCTGTTTCGCGAAACCATCGATCCGGCGGACTTCCCGCTTTCACTTCACTGCGATGCAGCCTGTCAGGGCCACATCGCGAAGGCGCGATTGTACTGGCGTCTCGCACCTCCGTCTAGTGCTGCAGTGCAAATTTATTTGCCTTCGCCTTCGTTGTGATAGCCGGTCACGCGCTCGACTTCGTTCTTCGAACCGAGGAACACCGGGACGCGCTGGTGCAGGCCGGTCGGCTGCACTTCCATGATGCGCTGCGTGCCGGTCGTCGCGGCGCCGCCGGCCTGTTCGACGATGAACGACATCGGGTTCGCTTCGTACATCAGGCGCAGCTTGCCCGGACGATCGGGCGTACGCTTGTCGGCCGGGTACATGAAGATGCCGCCGCGGTTCAGGATCCGGTGCACGTCGGCCACCATCGACGCGATCCAGCGCATGTTGAAGTTGTCGCCGCGCGGGCCTTCCTTGCCGGCGTTCAGCTCGCTGACGTAGCGCTGGACCGGTTCGTACCAGTGGCGTGCGTTCGATGCGTTGATCGCGTATTCGCGCGTATCGGCCGGGATCTGCATGTTGCTTTGCGTGAGCACCCACGAGCCGACTTCGCGGTCGAGCGTGAAGCAGTTCACGCCGTTGCCGGTCGTCAGCACGAACACCGATTGCGGGCCATACACCGCGTAGCCGGCCGCGACCTGCTCCGTGCCCGGCTGCAGGAACGATTCCTCGGTGGCCTGCTTGCCGTCCGGGCAACGCAGCACCGAGAAGATCGTGCCGATCGACACGTTCACGTCGATGTTCGACGAGCCGTCGAGCGGGTCGAACACGAGCAGGTATTCGCCGCGCGGGTAGTTCGCGGGGATCGGGAAGAACGTTTCCATTTCTTCCGACGCCATCGCGGCGAGGTTGCCGCCCCATTCGTTCGCGTCGAGCAGGATTTCGTTCGACAGGATGTCGAGCTTCTTCTGCACTTCGCCCTGGACGTTCTCGCTGCCGGCGGTACCGAGTGCATCGCCGAGCGCGCCCTTCGACACGTTGTAGCTGATCGCCTTGCACGCGCGGGCGACCACTTCGATCAGCAGGCGGAGGTCGGCGGGGAGGTTGTTGGTCTCACGCTGCTGCTCGATCAGGAACTTGGACAGCGTGGTGCGGCGGGCAATGGACATGACAGACTCCGAAAGGCCAAAGAATCCTTGAATTGCCGCAATTTTACCCGGCGCGCCTCCCGACCCGCCGCCTTTTTTCGTCCGGTTACATGGTCGGTCGGCTGACTCGGCCGGGTTCCGGCGTGCGTGACGCGGCGGATCGGCGCGGAAGCGGCGGGAAAACCGGGCGCCACGAACGCGTGGTCTGGCTCCGACCCCGCCAACTTTCAGACGACAAAAAAGCCGGCGCCGCAACGGGGCGGCGCCGGCTTCGTCGCACGCGAGGCGAATCGCGTGCGTGACGTTACGCAAGTGCCTTTTCGACGATCTCGCGCACGTCGCGCGATTTCGCGCCGGCGGCGACCTGCTCGAGCGCATCGCGCATCCGGTCGCGCAGCGCCGGCGTGAAGCGGCGCCACAGTTCCAGCGAGCGGGCGAGGCGCGCGGCGACCTGCGGGTTGATCGCGTCGAGCGCGAGCACCTGTTCGGCCCAGAACGCGTAGCCCGAGCCGTCCGCCGCGTGGAATTGCGCCGGATTCGCCGCGCAGAAGCTGAAGATCAGCGAGCGTGCGCGGTTCGGGTTCTTCAGGTTGAACGCCGGGTGGGCCATCAGCGTGCGGACCTTCGCGAGCGTCGGCTGCGCGGCCGTGCCGCGCTGCGCGGCCTGCATCGCGAACCACTTGTCGATCACGAGCGCTTCCTTCTCGAAGCGACGGTAGAAGTCGTCGAGCGCGCGCGCGGCCGCGTCGTTCGCGCCCGATGCCGCAGCGGACAGCAGCGCGCCGAGCGCGGCGGCACGATCGGTCATGTTGTTCGCCGCGTCGTACTGCGCGGTCGCGATGCGCACGGCGTCGGCCGGATCCTCGAGTTCGGCGAGATACGCGAGCGCGAGGTTCTTCAGCGCACGGCGGCCGGATGCGTCGGGCGTCGGCTCGTACGCGCCCGGCGTCTCGTGCTGCGTGTACGCGGCGAGCCACTCGGCGCGCAGCGCGGTCGCGAGCTGGCGGCGCACGAACTGGCGCGCGCGATGCACGGCGGCCGGATCGGCTTCCGCCATCTGGTCGGCCAGATAGGTTTCCGACGGCAGCGTCAGCGCGAGTTCGCGGAACGCGGGCGACAGGTTTTCATCGGTCAGCACGCGGCGGAACGCGGCGACGAAATTCTCGCCGAGCGTGAGCGGCTCTTTTGCGGCGGCACGCGCGGCGAGCGTCAGCAGCGCACGCGTCGCGAGGCGCTGGCCGGCCTCCCAGCGGTTGAACGGGTCGCTGTCGTGCGCGAGCAGGAATGCGAGGTCGTCGTCGCTGTAGTCGTACTCGACGATCACCGGTGCCGAAAAATTGCGCAGCAGCGACGGCAGCGGTTGTTCCGGCACGTCGACGAACGTGAAGGTCTGCTCGGTATCGGTGAAGTCGAGCACGCGCGTCGTGCCTGCCGCCGTGGCTTCGCCGTCGAGACGCAGCGGCAGGTCGCGGCCGTCGCGGCCGATCAGGCCGATCGCGAACGGGATCAGGAGCGGCCCTTGCTGCGTTTCGCGCGCGGCCGGCGACGCATCGCCGTAGCCCTGCGCGAGCGTGAGCGTGTAACGGCGCGTGGCGGGGTCGTAGGCGGCCTTCACCGACACGCGCGGCGTGCCGGCCTGGCTGTACCAGCGCTCGAACTGCGCGAGGTCGCGCCCGTTCGCGTCGGCCATCGCGTGACGGAAGTCGTCGCACGTCACGGCATGACCGTCGTGGCGCTTGAAGTACAGGTCCATCCCCTTGCGGAAGCCGTCGCGGCCGAACAGCGTCTGGTACATCCGCACGACTTCCGAGCCTTTCTCGTAGACGGTCATCGTGTAGAAGTTGTTGATCTCGACGTAGCTTTCCGGGCGCACCGGGTGCGCCATCGGGCCCGCGTCCTCGGCGAACTGCAGCTGACGCAGCACGCGCACGTCCTCGATGCGCTTGACCGCGCGGGCCGCGGATGCGACGTCGTCGCCCGCGGCCATGTCGGCCGAGAATTCCTGGTCGCGGAACACCGTCAGCCCTTCCTTCAGGCTCAGCTGGAACCAGTCTCGGCAGGTCACGCGGTTGCCGGTCCAGTTGTGGAAATACTCGTGGCCGACCACCGATTCGATGTTCGCGAAGTCGGTGTCGGTCGCGGTCTCGGGGTTCGCCAGCACGTACTTCGTGTTGAAGATGTTGAGCCCCTTGTTCTCCATTGCGCCCATGTTGAAGTCGCCGACCGCGACGATCATGAAGCGGTCGAGATCGAGCTCGAGGCCGAAGCGCTTTTCGTCCCAGCGGATCGAGTGGATCAGCGAATCCATCGCATGACGGGTCTTGTCGAGGTCAGCCGGCTCGACCCACACCTGCAGCAGTTTTTCCTTGCCCGAGCCGGTTGTGATTTTCTCCTCGATCGCGACGAGCTTGCCCGCGACCAGCGCGAAGAGATAGCTCGGCTTGCGGAACGGGTCTTCCCATTTCGCGAAGTGGCGGCCGTCGGGCAGCTCGCCCGAGTCGACGAGATTGCCGTTCGACAGCAGCATCGGATACGCCGTCTTGTCGGCGCGCAGCGTGACCGTATACGACGCCATCACGTCGGGGCGGTCGAGGAAGTAGGTGATGCGGCGAAAGCCTTCGGCCTCGCACTGCGTGAAGAAGTTGCCGCTCGACACGTACAGGCCGGACAGCGTCGTGTTCTGGTCCGGCGCGCACGCGCTGTCGAGCGTGAGCTCGAACGCATCAGGCACGTTTTCGACGGTCAGCCCGTGCTCGTGCGCGCGCACCGCGCCGTACGGCGCGCCATCGAGCTGCGCGCCGAGGAATTCGAGCGCTTCGCCCAGCAGCTCCAGATGCGGGGTGGGCGCCGCGTCCGGATTGCGGCGCACGCGCATCGTATTCCTGACGATCGTGCGGGCCGGCGCGAGATCGAATTCGAGCGCGACGGAATCGATGAGGAAGGCCGGCGGCGTGTAGTCGGCGCGGCGGATCACGGTGGAAGAGGCGTTGTCGGACATGGTCGTCGAGATCGGTGGAATGGGGATCGGGCCCGCGACGCGGGCCGGGCGAACCGGGTCATTGTACAAAGGCTGGCGGCTGCGTGCCGGGCGAACTTTTTACCGGTTCCGGGAGTCCGCGTATTATCGGCATCCCGTGCGGTTCGCGCGTTGCGACGCACGGGTGACGGATCGACGAGGATCGACATGAAACACGATTGGATTTTTCGCGGTGCGGGCTGGGCGGCGGTGCTGTGCATGACGCTGCTGACGGGCTGCACCAGCTACGTGACGACGCAGGTCACGGCATTCTCCGACTGGAGCGGCAGCGACGCGACACGCACTTATGCCTTCACACGCACGGATGCGCAGAAGCACAGCATCGAGCAGTCGACCTACGAGCCGATCGTCGCGAACGAACTGTCCGCGTATGCATTCAGGCAGGTGCCGGCCGCGCAGGCCCGCTATCTGGTCGGGCTGGCCTACGGGGTCGGCAGCGATCTGGTGACGGTGCCGCAACCGGTTTACTACGACCCGTGGTTGATGGGGCCGGGGCCGTACTGGCGGGGCGGGCCGTGGGGCCCGTGGGGGCCCTGGGGGCCGATGCCGGCAGGCTACGTCGCGCAGACCTACCAGGTCTTCGACTACACGCTCGGCATCCGGATCACCGAGCGCGCGACCGGCAAGGAAGTCTACAACGTGACCGCGCGCACCACCGGCGACAACGGGGCGCTGCTGTATGCGATGCCGTTCCTCGCGCGCAGCGCGCTCACCGATTTCCCGTTGGCGAACGGTGCGATCCGCACGGTGCGGCTGCCCGTCGACAAGCGCGGCGGGCCGGCCGCACCGGCCGCCAACGAGCGTGCGGTGCCGGCCGTGCCGGCATCGGGCGCGGCGGTCGCGAAGTAGCGCGGTATCGACACCGGCGCGGCCGCCCGGTCGCGCCACTTGCTGCGTGCGTCAGGCCCCGACGCCCAGCAGCGCCAGCGCGCCGAGCACGACGAACAGCACGGCCGCGATGCCATGCACGAGCTTCGTCGGCAGGCGGTACGCGAAACGGTCGCCCAGCAGGATCGCGGGCACGTTCGCCAGCATCATCCCGAAGGTCGTGCCGGCCACCACGCCGATGTAATCCTGGAAGCGCGCGGCGAGCGCGACGGTCGCGATCTGCGTCTTGTCACCCATTTCCGCGAGGAAGAACGCGACGAGCGTCGCGCCGAACACGCCGAGCCGCGAGCGGTTGGCATTGGCTTCGTCCGCATCGAGCTTGTCCGGTACGAGGATCCACAGCCCCATCGCGATGAACGAGAACGCGAGCGCCCAGCGCATGATCGATGGCGTGACGAGCGCGCCGAGCCATTCGCCGAGCGCACCGGCGAAACCGTGGTTCACGAGCGTCGCGACGAGCACGCCAAGAATGATCGGCACGGGCTTGCGGTAGCGCGCGGCCAGCACGAGAGACAGCAGTTGGGTCTTGTCGCCGATTTCAGCGAGGGCGACGGCGCCGGTGGAGATCAGGAAGGCTTGAGACACGTATGGGGTTCCACGGGCCGGTGTTGTGCGTGCGAGCGACGATCCGCCGCGCGCCGGGCCCTGATGCGGCGCGCAGTGAACCATCGGTCTCGCCAGGCCTTGGTGGCTGCGTCCGCCATGGCCGAAAGGCCAAGTCTGTTGACGGACGCCTCCGTCACGATGCGCGCCGTTGGCGCGGGACATCGAGCGGAGCGGCTACTCCCCAATGAGCGGCGAATTCTAGCACGGCGTGCGGCGCGCGCGGTGCGAATCCGGTTGCTCCGGCCTGCCTCGCGACGCACGCCGGGGCAGGCATGGGCAAGCGCGCGTCAGTTACGCGGCGGCGGTGCGGCGCGCGGCACCGCGCTCGTGCACGAGTTGGCCGGCCGCATAGGTGCGGTACACCGCACGGTCGTCGCCGAGCAGCGCGAACGCGAACAGCAGTTCTTCCAGCGACTCCGCGCGTTTCGTGCGGCGTGCGAGCAGCGGCGTGGCCTGCGGGTCGAGCACGACGAAATCGGCCTCGGTGCGCGGCGCGAGCGTGCCGACCGTATCGACGAGATCGAGCGCCTGGGCGGCGCCGGCCGTCGCGAGCCAGAACATCCGCGTCGCCGTCAGGTGGTGGCCCGACAGCCGCGCGACCTTGTGCGCCTCGTTCATCGTCTGCAGCATCGAGAACGACGTGCCGCCGCCGACGTCGGTGGCGAGCGTGACGGGCACGTCGAATTCGCCGGCCTTGTCGAAGTCGAACAACCCGCTGCCGAGGAAGAAGTTCGACGTCGGGCAGTGCGCGACGACGGTGCGCGTCTCGGCCATCCGGCGGCGGTCCTCGTCGTCGAGGTGGATGCAGTGGCCGTACACCGCGCGCGGGCGCAGCAGCCCGTAACGGTCGTAGATGTCGAGATAACTGCGGTGGCCGGGGAACAGCTCGGCCACCCATTTCACTTCATCCACGTTTTCCGCGACGTGACTCTGCACGAACACGTCCGGATGGCGGCGCGCGAGTTCGCCGCATGCCTCGAGCTGCGCCTCGGTGGATGTCGGCGCGAAGCGCGGCGTGAGCGCGTACATCTGGCGGCCCTTGCCGTGCCAGCGGCCGATCAGCTCGGCGCTGTCGTCATAGCCCGATTGCGCTGTGTCGCGCAGGAACTCGGGGCAGTTGCGGTCCATCAGCACCTTGCCCGCGATCATCCGCAGGTCGCGCGCGTCGCTCGCCGCGAACAGCGCGTCGGCCGATTGCTTGTGCACGGTGCAGTAGACGAGCGCGCTCGTCGTGCCGCAGGCGAGCAGTTCGTCGACGAAGAAGTCGGCGACTTCGCGCGCATGTTCCCGATCGCCGAACTGGCGCTCGGTCGGGAACGTGTACTTGTCGAGCCAAGGCAGCAGGCCGGGCGCCGGCGACGCGATCATGTCCGTCTGCGGATAGTGGATGTGCGTGTCGATGAAGCCGGGCACGATCAGCTTGTCGCGCAGGTCGTGGACGACCGCGTCGCGCGCGAGCGTCGCGGCGAGCTGCGCATACGGGCCGGTCGCGACGACCTTGCCGTCGTCGACGATCAGGAGACCGTCGGTCTCGTGGTTCGCGGCCTGGCTCGACTGCGCCGGGTCGCCGTTGAAGGTGAGCAGTTGGGAACGGAAAGCGGTTTGCGTCATGACGAATGGTCCTGCATCAAGGTAAGGCGAACAGAAGAAAACGGTCGGCGCCGCGCGGGCGACGGCATGGCGGGCGCTGCTCGGGCATGCGCAATGCGGCGAAGCGCGAAGGCCGGGGCGCGGCGGAAGGCGATCGCGGTGGCATTAGCGACCGGCGCGGCGGCGAGCTGCATGACGAGCCGCAACGACAGGCTTCGGCGCGCGACGCCGCACAACGCCGTCGCCACGCGGGCGACTGGCGCGACGCGCGCGTGCGTGCGCGGTGCACGCACGCGGCCGACGTGGCGCAGGGCCAAACCGGTCGCCACGAAGCGGATGCCGTCGATGTGTTTCATCTGTCTAGCGAACCTCGATGCCAGCCGTCACGCGGCCTGCCAGTACGAATCGAGACGCGCGATCAGCGCATCGCGCTGCGCGGCGTCGACGAACGACGCCTCGAAGCCGTTGCGGATCACGGTGTGCACTTCGGCGTCCGTCAGCTGCAGCCCGTCAACCGTCGCGAAGTAGTTGTCGTTCACGTAGCCGCCGAAATAGGCCGGATCGTCGGAGTTGATCGTCACCGCGACGCCGCGATCGAGCAGTGCCTTCAGCGTGTGCTTCGCCATGTCGTCGAACACGCACAGCTTCAGGTTCGACAGCGGGCACACGGTCAGCGCCGTGCGCGTGCGCGCGAGGCGTTCGACGAGCGCTGCGTCCTCGATGCTGCGCACGCCGTGGTCGATCCGGTCGACCTTCAGCACGTCGAGCGCTTCGTAGATGTAGGCGGGCGGGCCTTCCTCGCCCGCATGTGCGACGAGCTTCAGCCCGAGCGCACGCGCCTTCTCGAACACGCGCGCGAACTTCGTCGGCGGATGGCCCAGCTCGGACGAATCGAGACCGACGCCGATCAGCCGGTGGCGATAGCGTTCGAACAGCGGCAACGCGGATTCGAACGTCGCGAGCGCATCGTCTTCGGACAGGTGGCGCAGGAAGCACAGGATCAGCTTGCTCGACAGCCCGCGCTGCTCGGCATCGGCGAGCGCGCGGTCGATGCCGGCAACGACCGTCTCGATCGGCACGCCGCGTTCGGTGTGCGTCTGCGGGTCGAAGAACAGCTCGGTGTGGACGACGTTGTCGGCGAGTGCGCGTTCGCAGTATGCGGCCGTCATGTCGTAGAAATCCTGCTCGGTCAGCAGCACGCTCGCGCCGGCGTAATAGATGTCGAGGAACGACTGCAGATCGGTGAACGCATACGCGGCGCGCAGCGCGTCGATCGACTCGTACGCGAGCTTCACGCCGTTGCGCTGCGCGAGCGCGAAAATCAGTTCGGGCTCGAGCGAGCCTTCGATATGGATGTGCAGCTCCGCTTTCGGGGCGCGGGCAATCTTGTCCTTGAAGGTCGGGGTCATGGCGTTGTTCTTGGTCGGTCAGAATGTAGGGGAAGCCTGGGCGGGTGCGTTCGCCTCGACGGCCTGCAGCAACTGCGCGGCCACCGAGATCGCGATCACTTCGGGCGCCTTGTCGATGATGCCTTCGACGCCGATCGGGCAGCGCATCCGCGCGACCTGGGCCGGGTCGATGCCGATCGCCGCCAGCCGGTGATCGAACTGCACGCGCTTGGTGCGCGAGCCGGTCATCCCGAAGTATGCATAGTCGCCGCGCCGCAGGATGCGCTCGGCCAGCACGAAATCGAGTGCGTGGTCGTGCGTCATCACGACGAAGTACGCATGCGGCGGTGCCGTATCGACGGCATCGGCCGGGCTGGCCACCGCGTCGATCGCGAGATTGCCGATCCCGGCGAGGGCGTCGGCCGGCGGGAACACCGCGTCGGGCCCGTCGATCCAGTGCACGTGGCACGGCAGCGTCGCCAGCACCTTCACGAGCGCGGTGCCGATGTGTCCCGCGCCGAACAGCACGACGGGGAACGCATACGGCGCGATCGTTTCGGTCATCAGCGACACGCCACCGGTTTCCCACAGCAGGCAATCGGCGCGCGCCGCGGGCGATTCGGGCTCGCTCAGCAGCGGCGCGCCCGGCGAGGGGCCGAATGATACGCTACGCACGGTTGCGGCGCCCGCCGCGACGCGCTTGGCGAGCGACATGATCCAGCCGAGGTCGCCGACGTCGAGCCGCTCGAACGCGAGCACGACCGCGCCGCCGCAGCACTGGCCGAGGCTCGGGCCGAGCGCGAGCCGTTCGAGCCGGCGTGCGTGGGGCACGTGCGCGCCGTCCTTCAGCAGGTGCCGCGCGATCTCGATCGCCTTCCATTCCAGATGACCGCCGCCGATCGTATGGCGGGCCGTGTCGCGCGTGACGAGCATCTTGGTGCCGGCCTCGCGCGGCGCGGAGCCGTCGGTGCGCGCCACCGTCACCAGCACGGCCGCTTCGCCGTGCGCGAGCAACTGCTGCAGTTCGCCGAGCCAGGCTTCCATCAGCACGCTCCGGTCGGGACGACGCGGCGCGACGCGCGGCGCGGGGTGGCGGGCGCCGCGGCAACGAGGGCGGACGAAAGCGACGCGGGCCGGCTGCCCGACTGCGAATTCGGTGCGGTGGCCGTGCGCCGAAGGCGCGCGTGAACGACGCCGCGGGACGTGCGGACGCCATGAGGGTGACGGATGCGGATGGTTTGCGTTGTCATGATGAATCCAGTCGACATTGCGGATCGGGCGCGCGTTACGCAGGAGGTGAGGCAACTGGCCTCGCGCACGTAGATCGCCATCCAGTCGCGAAGATAGCACCGCAAGGCGGCGGAAACATTGCCGGGCGGTGATCCGGGCTATCAGACGGCGATCATGTCGATCATAGGCCCGCCGTGCGGGATCGGGGCGCCGATGCACGGGCATCGGGCCGAAACGCATGCGCGGCGGGGCGTGCGCGCGGCTGTCGCGTGAGGTGCGTTCGCCCTGAAATCCGGGTTGCGGCGGGGTAGGTGTTTACGCGCGGCCGGCATGTGCGGCCGCGTGGGGCTGCGCCGGTGCAGCCGGGTGAGCAGCGCGAAGCGCCTGCGCGGCCTCGACCGGTCGGCCGGAACGTGGCGCGTCCGGTCAGCCTGCCAGCTTGCGGCGATGGCGCCAGAGGCTCGAGGCGACGGGAATCAGGATCGCGGCGAAGCCGATCAGCGCCCAGCCGGGCAGCAGGATGCCGAAGATCGGCGGGTAGACGGTCTCGCACAGGCCGGCGACCTTGAACATGCCGGGGAACCACTGGGCGGGCGGCAGGCTGTCGACGATCGGCTGCAACGTGTCGAAGCCGCAGCTGAAGCCCGGATTCATCTGGATCGAAAGGTGCCGCGCGGCGGTGCCGACGCCGCCGGCCGCGGCGATCGCGATCAGCAGCTCGAGCACCCAGATGCCGCGCCAGTTGCGCATCCCGGCCGCCAGGAACGCGAAGATCCCGATCGCCGCGAAGAAGTAGCGCTGGATGATGCACAGCGGGCACGGATCTTCGTTCTTCACGTACTGCAGATAAAGCGCGCCGGCCAGCAGGGCGATGCACACCCATCCGAGCAGCATCAGCAGGCGGCGTTCACGGCGGAGTGCGAGCGTGGAGTCGTTCATGTCGGCGGGATTCCTGTCGTTGGTCGGTCCGATAAACAATCGCGCGATTTTAGCGCGAACGATCTGGCACGAAACTGACAGCGCGCATGCGGCACCCCGCCGCAGCCACTTCGTCCGGGGCATCTTCCGCCGTCATTGCGTCCGTGCGGTCACCGGATCGTGTTCAGCACGGCTTCGACCGCCTGGCCGATCGCGAGCAGCGCGTCGTCGCGATGCGGCGCGGCCGCGAGCATCAGGCCGACCGGCGCCGTGTCGCGCGGATGGCACGGCAGCGACAGCGCGCAGGCGTCGAGGAAGTTGAACGCGCTCGGGTTGCGAAGGATCAGCGCGTTGGTGCGCGTAAAGGCAGCGTCGTCCGCTTCGAGTTCGGCGATGCGCGGCGGCACGACGGGCACCGTCGGCGCGACGAGCGCGTCGAAGCGCGACCAGACCGTGTGCGCCGCTTCCTCCAGCATCGCCTGGCGGGCGGCGAGCAGGTCGAGATAGTCGGCCGCGCTCGCCGGCTCGCCCTTCAGGATCCGCGAAAGCACGCGCGGGTCGTATTGGTCGCGGTGCTGCGCGAGCAGCGGGCGATGCCACGCGTATGCCTCGATCGGCGAGAAGCCGAAGCGGTTGATGTCCGGCAACCGGTCGAGCGCGGAAAAGCGCACTTCCGTGACGATCGCGCCGGCGGCTTCGAGGTGCTTCAGCGAGGCGTCGAGCGCGGCGGCGACATCGGCATCGACGCCGTCCGTCACATAGTTGGTCAGCACGCCGAGCCGCACGCCTTCGAGCGGCCGCGCGGCCGGTACGTGCGGCTCGAGGCCCGCGAGCATGCGGTCGACGAGCGCGCAACAGGCGACCGTCAGGCCGATCGGGCCGAACGAGTCGAGCGTGGTCGACAGCGGCACGCCGCCTTGCGTCGGGATCCGGCTCGCGGTCGGCTTGAAGCCCGTGAGCCCGCACAGTGCGGCCGGAATGCGGATCGAGCCGCCGGTGTCGGTGCCGAGCGCGACGGCCGCCATCCCGTCGGCGACGGACGCGGCCGCGCCGGACGACGAGCCGCCGGCAATCCGCGCGTCGCCCGGCACGTCGCGGCGGTATGGTGAGCGCGGCGTGCCGAAGTGCGGATTCAGGCCGAGCCCCGAGAACGCGAACTCGCTCATGTTGGTGCGGCCGACCAGCACCGCGCCCGCGCGCTTGAGTCGCGCGACGGCGACCGCGTCGGCCTTGGCGGGCGGTGCGCCATCGAGCACGCGCGAGCCGGCGCGCGTCACCTGGCCCGCGACATCGAACAGATCCTTGACCGACACGGGGATGCCCGCGAGCGGCGACAGCACGGTGCCCGCGGCACGCAGGCGGTCGTGGGCATCGGCGGCCGCGCGCGCGTTGTCGGCGTCGACTTCCGTAAACACGGCGGCACCCTGGCCGGACGGATCGGCGATCCGGTCGAGCGCGACGTCGACGAGCGCGCGGCTCGTGGTCCGGCCGGCGGCGAGGTCGGCGGCGAGCTGGGCGAGCGGAGGGAAGGGCGTGAAGGTGGTCATGGGCGGTTCAGGGGCGAAGACGTTGGACAAGAGTGGCGCGAAACGAATCGATATGGCGTTCGACGGCCGTGCGCGCGCCGGCGGCATCGCGCGCGGACAGCCGTTCGAACAATTCGAGGTGTTCGCGCTGGACGTCGGACAGGTGGTGCGGCTCGGACAGCGTGACGAACCAGAAGCGCAGCGAGCGTTCGTGCAGCGCGCGCAGGATCTCCGCGAGCACGGTGTTGCGTGCCGCGGCGGCGATCGCCTGATGAAACGCGCGGTCGAGCTCCATCATGCCCTCGACGTCGTGCGCGTCGACGCAGGCCTGCCCGTCGTCGAGCAGCGCGGCCATGCGCGCGAGATCGTCGGGCGTCGCATGGCGGGCGGCGAGTTCGACGCAATGCGCTTCGTTGATGCGGCGCACGTCGATCACCGCGACGATGTCGTCGAGCGACAGCGGCTGCACCATCAACCCCTTGCGCGGCATCACGGACAGCAGCCCTTCGAGCACCAGCCGGTGGACGGCCTGATGGACGGGCGTGCGGCCGATGCCGGTGCGGGCGACGAGGTCGGCTTCGTTGAGCGCGGCGCCGGGCTTGAGGCGCATCGTGATGATGTCGCGCTGAATCAGCGCGTACGCGCGGTCGGCGAGGCTGACGGCCGATGCGGCGGGCCGGTCGTGGAGGACGTCGGTCAGGGCGTTCATGCGGGCGGCGGCGCGGTGGCCGGGCAGGGCGCGATCATGGCGCGGGCGATCGGTAGCGTGGGCGATTCGTGAATATTATTGTGATATATCACTGATGTCCAGTGTGCCCGGGCGACGATCGATATCGTCGAATGAGTTCGGTGACACGCCTGGCGGCGGATGCGACGAGTTGCAACAATATCGACAGGATGTTGCTCGTTTACCGCGCGATCGTGCACTGAAGCATAATGAATCCTCGTCAATCCACCACGCGCGAGCGACGTACCAGACCATCGTCATGAGCGAAATCACGCCTTCCCCGGCCGGTCTGCCCGGCACCTCTTCCGCTTCTACCGATTTCCCCCGTTCCAGGCCGGCGCACACGCCGGAGGCGTCTGCGACGCAGGCTGCCGCTGCGCAAGTCGTCGCGGCGGACGGTGCGTCGCCGGTCACTGCGGCGTCCGAGCCGGGCGCCGCAGGCACGACAGGTGCTGCAGCCGAAGGCGCTGCAGTGCCGCCGAAACCCGGTGCCGCGCCGCCCGGTTTCGGCGCGCAGCCCGATTTCGACACGCCGCGTCCGCCGCCCGCGAGCGCGCAGAACGCGCCGCCGGCATACCTGAAGCAAAGCGACACGCCGTGGTCGGTGTTCGGGCGGATCATCGCGGCACGCGCACGCCGGATCTTCGATCGCGCCGGCCAGCGGATCACGCAGCGTACGCTGCGCATCGGCGTGTCGGCGCGGATCTTCCATCCGGAGCCGGGCGCGAAGGGACTGCGCGGCAAGACACTGCAGTATCTCGAGGAATCGATCGCGCACTGGGTGATGTCGCGCGACGTGCTCGTGTTCATGATCCCGACCGTCGGTCACCAGGGCATGCTGCATCCGAGCAACATCCGCCTGCGCGACTACGCGAAGCATCTCGACGGCCTGCTGCTGCAAGGCGGCGCCGACGTGTCGCCGCAAACCTACGCGGCGTCGGATGCGCGCCCCGAATGGCCGGGCGACCGCGTGCGCGACATGTACGAGCTCGAGCTGTTTCACGAGTTCGTCGAGTCCGGCAAGCCGGTGCTCGGCGTGTGCCGCGGCTGCCAGCTGATCAACGTCGCGTTCGGCGGGTCGCTGTACCAGGACATCGCGACGGACGTGCCGACCGCGAATGCGCACGTGAGCGAGCATTACGACCAGCATCGCCACGCCATCCGCTTCCCCGACTCGTCGACGCTCGCGAGCATGTTCCCCGGGCGCAGCGAAGCGATCGTGAACTCGATTCACCATCAGGCGATCCGCGATCTCGGCCGCGATCTGAACATCGAGGCCGTGTCGGCCGGTGACGGGATCATCGAAGGCATTCGCTACCGGCGTGCACCGTTCGTCGTCGGCGTGCAATGGCACCCGGAGTTTCATCGTGCTGGCGGCGCCGAGTTGCTCGACTGCACGCCGCTGCTCGATGCGTTCCTGCGAGCGGCTCGCGATACCCGCCTGTAAGCCGCTCTTGTATCGCCGCGCAGGAAGGCTGGCCGCATCCCGATAAATTCGAGATGCGGCCGTTTCGTTTTGAACGATAATCGCGACTCCCGATTCGTTCGCCGGAGTCTGACGTTGGTCTTCCGAGATTTTTCCCCTGCACGATGCGCAACGTGGATCGTTGCGCTGGCCGCCTGCGCGCACGCGGGCGCAGCGTGGTCCGACGCGACCGCGCCCGTCGCGGGCACGCGCCCCGCGGTGACGAGCCTGAGCGGCGATGTCGCGACTGCGGCACCGGCATCCGCGGCATCCGCCACGGATGCCACCGCGCAAGGCAACGTCGCCGAACTCACGCAGATGCTGCATGACGGACGAATCGTCGAGATGCGCACCACCTACAACGGCAGCTATGGCGCAAGCCTGATGTTCGATCCGCGCGAGATGACGTATTACGTCGCGCTGTTTCAGGACAAGCATCTGTGGCGCGTGATCAGGTCGCAGGAGAAAAGTCGTGCGGAGATGGTGTACGCGAACTTCGTCCAGCAGACGGTGCAGCTCGCGAACGTCGAAATTCGTCGCACCGAACTCGAGGCGCAGAAGACGTTCCTCGAACGCGTGATCGCGCTGCAGGCGAATCGCGCGCAGCAACTGCAGGCCGATCTGAACGTCGCGCGCGGCCAGCAGGCCGCGGTGGCGCAGCGGCAGAAGGCGGCGCAGGAGCAGACGCGGGCGCTGCAGATCGAGAAGCGGGCCGCGCAGGTGCAGTTGCGTGATCTGCAGGAGCAGGTGCGGCAACTCGAGCGGCAGTCGGAAACGGGGTTGCCCGCGCACAAGTGACGATTCGGTGCGATCGACCGACGGACGGACAAACGAAAACCCGGCGAAGCCTGCTTCGCCGGGTTTTTTGTTGGGCGCGTGTCAGCGGATGAGCGTATCCGGTCCGTCGGTCAGGCGGCGGTGGGACAGTTGTGCTGTCCAGTCGAAACCGGCGCCGGGCGCGTCGGCCGCCGGTGCCGCGCGATCGGGGTGCAGCGCGTTCACCATCGCGATAAGCGTGAGCGGGTCGTCGAGCGGATCGAGCGGGGCTCCGGGAGGCGCAGGCGAACCGACGCGATCGGGCGTCGGCGTGCGCGACGCGTGGCGCGTGACCGATGGGCGCGCGGTGAGTCGCGGCGCGGAAGGTGCGTGCACGCGTGCCGTTGTCGT
Organism: Burkholderia sp. Bp9004; assembly: GCF_003858025.1. NCBI lineage: Bacteria > Pseudomonadati > Pseudomonadota > Betaproteobacteria > Burkholderiales > Burkholderiaceae > Burkholderia > Burkholderia sp. Bp9004. The sequence goes on from NZ_QTQD01000028.1 coordinate 76,180, forward strand.
GCGCCTGTGGGCCGGTCGATGCGGCGTCGGCGGCGCTGCGATGGCGACGCGCTGAACGTTCGGTGTCATCTCGGAGCGTCGCGGCGCTGGATGGGTCGTCGCGCCGCGTGTGACGGGCGCGCCAGTGGAAGGCGTCGCAAACGGCCGCGCTGCGACGGGCTGCGCCGGTGCGACGGTCGGCATGGCGGGCGCCACCGCTGCCGTTTGCACGGCACCCATGGACTGCACGGCATGCTCCGGCACGACGCCAACGATCTGCGTCGCGGGCGCAGGCGCGAAACCCGGTAACGGCTCGTGCGCGGCGATCAGCCAACCGATGATGCCGAGTGCGCCGATGCTCCAGCAGGCGGCGTGCCGCGCACGCCGGTCATGAGCGCGACCGGCGGCATGCTCGATGTGCTGGCCGGCGGCGCGCGCCGCAACGTCCGGTACGCCGGCAGACACCGGGCGCGTGGCGGGCGGCGATTGCCAGCGGCACGCGCGATGCGGTGCTCCGACGTCGATGCATGAGGTCTTCAGGATGGCTGCGCAGCGCGTGCCGAGTCGGGTGCCGGGCGCGCCGCTGAACGTCCATTCGCGGCCGAACGGCGGCACGCCGTCGAGCGGTGCGACACGAGGGCGGGCAAGCGGACCTTCGACGGAAACGAGGAGCGTTGGGATCATGAGGGCGGTACGCGATGCGACACAGGCAACGATGCCGGCCGCGGCGCGAATAGCGTGGCAAGTTGTGAAATTGTGGTCAGTCGACGGCGACCGGTCGATCAGATCAATCTGATTTTTAGTACGCGTTTCGAGGCGATTCGTACCAGACGAACGCGGCGACGGTGATCGCGGGCCCGGCCCAAGGCAATTGTCGGCTTCGCGTGGCATCATTTGCCGTCCATGCCGGCGTGTGCATCATTGGGCTGCGTGCCTCCGGCTGGCAGCGATGTTCGTGCGTGCCGGTCCGGTGCCACACGCATCGTCGGATCCACACGGCGCCGATGTCGCGCCATCCGAGCCGAGAGAACAACATGTCCACAGCAACACACGCCGTCGCGCAGGAATCGAAGGTTCGTACCGTGTTCCGGGTCGTCAGCGGCAACTTCCTGGAAATGTACGACTTCATGGTCTACGGGTATTACGCGTCGGCCATCGCGAAAACCTATTTTCCGAGCGGCAACGCGTTCGCGTCGCTGATGCTGTCGCTATCGGTGTTCGGCGCGGGCTTCCTGATGCGCCCGGTCGGCGCGATCGTGCTCGGCGCGTACATCGACCACCACGGCCGCCGCAAGGGGCTGATCCTGACGCTCGGACTGATGGCACTCGGCACGCTCACGGTGGCCGCGATACCCGGCTATGCGACGATCGGCGTGCTCGCGCCGGTGCTCGTGCTGCTCGGCCGGTTGCTGCAGGGCTTTTCCGCGGGCGTCGAACTCGGCGGCGTGTCGGTCTACCTGTCGGAGATCGCGACGAAGGGTAACAAGGGGTTCTATACGTCGTGGCAATCGGGCAGCCAGCAGGTGGCGGTCGTGTTCGCCGCGTTCGTCGGCGTGCTGCTGAACCGCGCGCTGCCAGTCGAGGACATGACCGCGTGGGGCTGGCGCATTCCGTTCCTGATCGGCTGTCTGATCGTCCCGTTCCTGTTCCTGATCCGTCGTTCGCTGAAGGAGACCGACGAATTCCTTGCGAAGCGTCATCGTCCGACGATGGGCGAGATCATGCGTTCGATGCTCGAGAACTGGGGTGTCGTGATTGCCGGCATGGGAATGGTGATCATGACGACGGTGTCGTTCTACATGATCACGGCCTACACGCCGACGTTCGGCAAGGAAGTGCTGCACCTGTCGTCGCTCGACGCACTCGTCGTAACCGTCTGCGTCGGCCTGTCCAATCTCGTCTGGCTGCCGCTGTCCGGCGCGCTGTCGGATCGCATCGGCCGCCGCCCGGTGCTGATCGCGTTCACGGTGCTCACGCTGCTATCGGCCTACCCGGCCGTGCTGTGGCTCGTGGCCGATCCGTCGTTCCTGCGGCTGCTGGCGGTCGAGCTGTGGCTGTCGTTCCTGTACGGCTCGTACAACGGCGCGATGGTCGTCGCGCTGACCGAAGTAATGCCGGCCGACGTGCGCACGGCTGGCTTTTCGCTCGCGTACAGCCTCGCGACGACGATCGGCGGTTTTACGCCGGCGATCTCGACGTTGCTGATCCACCAGACCGGCAACAAGGCGGCGCCGGGGCTGTGGCTGAGCGTCGCCGCGATTTGCGGGCTGATCGCGACGCTCGTGCTGTATCGCACGCCCGAGGCGCGCAACCAGTACAAGGCGGCTTGACACCACCTTCGTCGCATCACGTCGAACGAAAAAAGGAGCGCGCCGCGCTCCTTTTTTTTCTGCGTTCGGCCACTCAGGCGTCGCGCAACGCGTCGGCGACTGCCGCCGCCACGTCGAGCCATTGCCCCGGTGCGGACTGGCGGGCGAGCTTCGCGTGCGGATACCAGGGGCAGTCGTCGCCGGTGAACCAGCGCCAGTCGGGTGCGAACGGCAGCATGATCCACAGCGGCTTGCCGAGTGCGCCCGCGAGGTGCGCGACCGCCGTATCGATCGTGACGACGCCGTCGAGTCGTTCGATCAGCGCGGCCGTATCGGCGAAGTCGTTCAGCCGCCCATCGAGGCGATGCACGCGCGGATGCGCGTCGACGCGCGCCCGTTCGTCTTCGTCGAGCGCCGGCTGCAGCACGACCCAGTCGATGTCCGGCAGTGCGAGCAGCGGTGCGAGCGCGTCGAACGGCATCGAGCGGTTTTCCTGCGCTTGCCGGCGCCCTGACCACGCGAGACCGAACTTGCGCTTCGACTGGCCACCGAGCGAGCCGCGAAAGCGCCGGCGCGCGCTGTCCGGCGCGTCGAGGTAACGCTTGCCCGCGACGATGTCGGCTGGCTGCAGGCCGAGCAGGAACGGCAGGCTCATCAGCGTGCACGCGACGTCCGCCGCCGGCGGCTTCGCGGCGCCCTGTGCGACGAGCGTCACGCGCCAGCGTGCCGCGGCCGGCGTGAGCAGCGCGACGAGTTCCGGCTGCACTTCGAGCACGACGCGCGCGCAGCGTGCGCGCGCGAGCGGCACGAAGCGGACGAACTGCAGCGTGTCGCCGAAGCCCTGTTCCGCGCGGATCAGCAGCGTGCGCGACGCAATCGGCTCGCCTTGCCAGCGCGGCAGCGTGCCGAGCGGCGTTGCGCCCGGCGTGTCGTGACGCGCTTCGTATGCGGGCAGGCCGCGGGTGAAGTCGCCCAGCGTAAGCAGCGTGACGGCGCGATGCAGGTGCGCGAGTTTGAGGTCGGGAGCGACGCGCAGCGCCTGGTCGAACGCGCGCAGCGCCATCTCGTGCGCGCCGAGTGCGTGATGTGCGTTGCCGAGGTTCAGCCACGCGAGACTGAACGACGGATCGAGGCCGACCGCCCGTTCGTAGTAGGGCAGCGCTTCGCGCTGGCGTGCCTGCGCGCACAGCGCGTTCGCGAGCCCGAAAAGGGCGAGTGGGAACGGCGGGTGCAGCGCGAGCGCGGCTTCGAATGCGGCGGCAGCTTCGCCGTGACGGCCGACCGCCTCGAGCGTGTTGCCGAGATTGAAATGCGCGGCGACGAAGCGGGGCTGCGCGGCGATCGCCGCCTGGAAGTGCGCGATCGCGTCGTCGGCCCGGCCCATCGCGTTCAGGGCCATCGCGAGATTGTTGTGCGCACCGGCATGCCCGGGCCGCAGCTCGAGGGCGCGATGGAATGCGGCGAGCGCGTCGTCGTGACGGCCGAGGGCATTCAGCGCGTTGCCGAGGTTGTTGTGGATCGATGCGTCGTCGGGCGTGAGCCGAAGTGCGCGGCCGAACGCATCGACGGCATCCTCGTGGCGCTGCAGCGCCGCATACGCGTTGCCGAGGTTGTAGTGCGCGAGCGGAAATTCGGGCGCGAGCGTCAGCGCGTTGCGAAAGCGGTCGATCGCTTCGTCGAGTCGGCCGAGCGCCTTCAGCGCGTTGCCGAGATTGAGCTGCAGCGCGGCATCGTTCGGGCGCAGCTCGACCGCACGCCCGACGAGATCGGCCGCCTCGGCATGCTGGCCCTGCTGATGCCGCAGCACGCCGAACAGATGCAGTGCGTCGGCGTCGGCGGGATTGGTGGCGAGTGCGGTGCGATAGCCGTGCTCGGCCTCGGCGAGGTGGCCCGCGCGGTGCGCGGCATACGCTCGGTCGAATGCAGAATCCATGACGCGAAAACTGACGGAAAGCGCGTATTTTCCCACACTGCGCGGGGGTACCCCAGATCGGCCGATTGGCATATGGCCCCGTCACGCGGAGCGGCGTAGACTTGCACAATCGCGTGTCATCGAGGTTCTCATGGCTGACACACCGCTCGATATCCCGCCCGTGCTGATCGTCGGCGCGGGCCCGACTGGCCTTGCCGCCGCGATGGCGCTCGCGCGTGCCCGCGTGCCGGTGCGCATCATCGACCGGCTCGCCGCGCCCGCACCGTATTCGCGCGCGATCGGCATCCAGGCGCGCACGCTCGAACTGCTGGAGCAGCATCGCGCGGTCGAACCATTTCTCGCGTTGGGCCATCGTGCGCATGCGGCCGTACTGCACGCGGACGGCCGCGTGATCGCGCGGCTCGATTTCGATCCGCTGCAAACGCGCTATCCGTATTTGCTGTTTCTCGACCAGAGCATCACCGAGCGGCTGCTCGCCGAGCACCTGGCCGGGTTCGGTGTGACGGTCGAACGCGGCGTCACGTTGACCGCGTGCGACGCGGGCGGTACGTCGCTCGACGTGACGATCCGCGGCGCCGACGGTCGTGAAGAGGCGTTCGCACCGTCGTACCTGATCGCCGCCGACGGCGCGCACAGCACGGTGCGCCATCTGCTCGGCCTGGGCTTCGCCGGGCATGCGTTCGAGCAGACCTTCCTGCTTGCCGATTTCGCGGCGATACCCGACTGGCCGGACGAGGAGATCCACCTGTTCACGACGCCGGACGGCATCGCGGGGCTGTTTCCGATGGGCGGCGGCCGCTACCGGCTCGTCGCCGATCGGCCGCCCGGCGGCGACGCATCGCCCGATGCGCCGGCCACCCCGACGCTCGACGAATGCGAGGCGATCGTGCGCGCTCGCGTCGGCGCGTCGATCGCGCCGAGCGATCTCGCGTGGTCGGCGTATTTCCGCCTGCATAGCCGGATGGTCGACCGGCTACGTCACGGGCGCGTGTTCTTCGCGGGCGACGCCGCGCACGTTCACAGCCCGGCGGGCGCGCAGGGCATGAACACGGGTATCCAGGAAGCGTTCAATCTCGGCTGGAAGCTCGCGCGCGTGCTCGTCGCAGGCACGCCGGAGCGGCTGCTCGACACGTATCACGCGGAGCGCCATCCGATCGAGCGTGACGTATTGCGGCAGACCGGCTTCATCACGCAGATCGTCGAAGCCGACCACGGCGCGATGAAGCTGCTGCGCGATCATGTCGTGCCGCTGCTGGCGTCGTTCGGGCCGGTGCGCGACGCGGTGCGTCGCACTGTCAGCGAGCTCGGCGTGCAATACCGGAAAAGCCCGCTCTCGCTCGAACGCGTGCTCGATGGCGGGCCGCGCGCGGGCGAGCGTGCGCCCGACGCGCTCGTGCACGTCGTCGACGGGCCGCTCGGCCGGGCGCCCGGGACCGCGAGACTATACGACCTGCATGACCCGGCGAGCTTTACGCTGCTGCTGCTCGAGGAGCCGGCAAGTGCCGACACGGGCGACACGGGCGATGTAGCGCCGATGCCTGCGGACGCGCAGGCGCTTGCGCAGGGGCTGGAGCGGATCATGCCAGGTGCCGTGCGAACGTGGCGCGTCGCCGATGCCGAAAGCGACGGCGACGATGGGCTCGCGCAGGTATACGGCCGTTCGAGGCCGTCGTTCTACCTGCTGCGTCCCGATGGCTACATCGCGGTGCGCGGCCGTACCGCCACCGACGCGAACGCGCTGCTGCGCCATTGCGAAAGCTGGTTCGCGGGCATGCCGGTGCCCGCGTAGCGCGGCGCTCAGGCGGTGGCCGCGGCCGGCACGAGCGATGCGCGGTGCGCGGCGATCGCGTCGCGCACGATCGGCGCGGCGCGTTGCGCGGCTTCGCTCGACGGATCGTCTAGCGCGGCGAGTAGCGCGCGCCGCATCCGCGGTTCCCAGAAGCGCCGGATGTGATCTGCGATTCCGGCCAGCGCTTCTTCGCGATCGGGCATCGATTCGAAGAACGCGCCGATCTGGTTGGCCATGTCGATCAGGTGTCCGTTGTCCATCGCGTCCTCACTTGCCCGTCGTCGCGGCAGCCGGCGTGGCGGCGCGGCGCTCGAGCAGGTCGAGCTGCTCCGAGTTGAAACGTGCATACGCGCGCTGCCAGTCCGACGGCTGCGCAACCGGCATGACCTGCACGGCCGTGACCTTGTATTCCGGGCAGTTCGTGGCCCAGTCGGAGCTGTCCGTCGTGATCACGTTCGCGCCCGACTCGGGGAAGTGGAACGTCGTGTACACGACACCCGGCTGCATGCGGTCGGATACGAGCGCGCGCAGTACCGTCTGGCCGGCCCGCGATTCGATGCCGACCCAGTCGCCTGTCCGGATCCCGCGATCCTCCGCATCGTGCGGATGAATCTCGAGGCGATCCTCTTCGTGCCACCGGACGTTCTCGGTCCGGCGCGTCTGCGCGCCGACGTTGTATTGCGACAGGATGCGGCCCGTGGTCAGGATCAGCGGATAGCGCTGCGTGACCTTTTCCGGCGTCGGAATGAACTGCGTAATCACGAACCGGCCTTTGCCGCGCACAAACGCGTCGATATGCATCGTCGGCGTGCCGTCCGGTGCATCTTCGTTGCACGGCCACTGGATGCTGCCGAGCGTGTCGAGCTTCTTGTACGACACGCCCGAGAAGGTCGGCGTGAGCCGCGCGATCTCGTCCATGATTTCCGACGGATGCGTGTAGTGCATGTCGTAGCCGAGCGCCTGCGACAGCAGCAGCGTCACTTCCCAGTCGGCGTAACCCGCGAGCGGCGGCATCACCTTGCGTACGCGAGAGATGCGGCGCTCCGCGTTCGTAAACGTGCCGTCCTTCTCGAGGAACGTCGAACCCGGCAGCAGCACGTGCGCGTATTTCGCGGTTTCGTTCAGGAAGATGTCCTGCACGACGATGCATTCCATCGACGACAGCGCGGCCGCGACGTGCTGCGTGTTCGGGTCCGACTGGACGATGTCCTCGCCCTGGCAGTAAAGCCCCTTGAAGCTGCCGTCGAGCGCCGCGTCGAACATGTTCGGGATGCGCAGCCCCGGTTCCGGTTGCAGCGTGGCCGACCATGCTTCCTCGAACTGGCTGCGCACGATTGCGTCGCTGATGTGCCGGTAGCCGGGCAGCTCGTGCGGGAACGAACCCATGTCGCACGAGCCTTGCACGTTGTTCTGGCCGCGCAGCGGATTGACGCCGACGCCTTCGCGACCGATGTTGCCAGTCGCCATCGCGAGGTTCGCGATGCCCATCACCGTCGTCGAGCCTTGCGCGTGTTCGGTCACGCCGAGGCCGTAGTAGATCGCGGCGTTGCCGCCGGTTGCATAGAGGCGTGCGGCCTCGCGCACCAGTTCGGCCGGTACGCCCGTCACGTCCGCGGTGGCCTCGGGCGAGTTGTCGGCGCGCGACACGAAGTCGCGCCATTGCTCGAACGCGCGCGTGTCGCAGCGTTCGGCGACGAATGCCTCGGCGACGAGCCCTTCGGTGACGATCACGTGCGCGAGCGCGTTGACCATCGCGACGTTGGTGCCGGGGCGCAGCTGCAGGTGGTGCGTGGCCTTCACGTGCGGGCCGTCGACCACGTCGATGCGGCGCGGGTCGATCACGATCAGCTTCGCGCCTTCGCGGATGCGACGCTTCATGCGCGAGCCGAACACAGGGTGGCCGTCGGTCGGGTTCGCGCCCATCACGACGATCACGTCGGCCTGGCCGACCGACGCGAAGGTCTGCGTACCGGCCGATTCGCCGAGCGTCGCCTTCAGGCCATAGCCGGTCGGCGAGTGGCACACGCGTGCGCAGGTATCGACGTTGTTGTTGCCGAACGCGGCGCGTACCAGCTTCTGCACGAGGTAGGTTTCCTCGTTCGTGCAGCGCGACGACGTGATGCCGCCGATCGAATCGCGGCCGTATTTCTGCTGCAGCTTGCGGAATTGCGTCGCCGCGTACGTGAGCGCTTCTTCCCAGCTGACTTCGCGCCACGGGTCGGTGATCTTCTCGCGGATCATCGGTTTCGTGATGCGGTCCTTGTGCGTTGCGTAGCCCCACGCGAAGCGGCCCTTCACGCACGCATGACCTTCGTTCGCGAGGCCGTTCTTGTGCGGCGTCATGCGCACGACCTGCGTGCCCTTCATCTCGGCCTTGAGCGAGCAGCCGACGCCGCAGTACGCGCAGGTCGTGACGACCGAGTGCTCGGCCTGGCCGAACTGGATGACGGACTTCTCCTGCAGCGTGGCGGTCGGGCACGCGGCGACGCAGGCGCCGCACGATACGCATTCCGATTCCATGAACGATTCGCTTTCGCCGGCGGCGACGCGCGATTCGAAACCGCGCGCGGCGATCGTCAGCGCGAACGTGCCTTGCGTTTCCTCGCATGCGCGCACGCAGCGGTTGCAGACGATGCACTTCGACGGATCGTACGTGAAATACGGATTCGATTCGTCCTTCTGCTCGCGCAGGTGATTCGCGCCGTCGAAACCGTAGCGCACTTCGCGCAGCCCGACCACGCCGGCCATGTCCTGCAGCTCGCAGTTGCCGTTGGCGGGGCAGGTGAGGCAGTCGAGCGGGTGGTCGGAGATGTACAGCTCCATCACGTTGCGGCGCAGCGACTGCAGCCGGTCCGACTGCGTGCGCACCTTCATCCCGGCTTCGGCGGGCGTCGTGCACGATGCCGGATAGCCGCGCCGGCCCTCGATTTCGACCAGACACAGGCGGCACGATCCGAACGGTTCGAGCGAATCGGTCGCGCAAAGCTTGGGCACGTTGACGCCGGCTTCGATCGCGGCGCGCATCACCGACGTGCCGGCCGGCACCGTCACCGGCTGGCCGTCGATTTCGAGCGTGACGTCGGTATCGGCATGCCGTTGCGGCGTGCCGTAGTCGGTTTCGTCGAACGGATCGCGCACGCGCGCCTGGGCGGCGCTCTTGCACGCGCATTGGCCCGAGCCGCAGCCGCCTTGGCGGACGTTGTTCGTGTCGAGGGACATTCAGGGCTCCTTCTGGGTCAGGCCGCAGCCTTGACCGGACCCGACGCGGCTTGCTTGCCGGCGGCGAGCCCGAAATCTTCGGGGAAATGGTCGAGCGCGGACAGCACCGGGTAAGGCGTCATCCCGCCCATCGCGCACAGCGAGCCGGCGAGCATCGTGTCGCACAGGTCGCGCAGCAGCGTGACCTGTCGCTCCGACTTATCGCCCTGGCGAATGCGTGCGATCGTCTCGACGCCGCGCGTCGATCCGATCCGGCACGGCGTGCACTTGCCGCACGATTCGATCGCGCAGAACTTCATCGCGTATTCGGCGAGCTCCGCGAGATTCGACGTGTCGTCGTGCAGCACGATGCCGCCGTGGCCAACGACCGCGCCGATTGCCGTGTACGCCTCGTAGTCGAGTGGCACGTCCCACTGGTGATCGGGCAGATAGGTGCCGAGCGGGCCGCCGACCTGGGCGGCGCGCGCGGGCCGGCCGCTTGCCGTGCCGCCGCCGTAGTCGAACAGCAGCTCGCGCAGCGTGACGCCGAACGCGAGCTCCACGAGCCCGCCGTAGCGGATGTTGCCCGCGAGTTGGAACGGCAGCGTGCCGCGCGAGCGACCCATCCCGTAGTCGCGATAGAACGCGGCGCCGCGCGCGAAGATCACCGGCGCGGTCGCGAGCGTGATCACGTTGTTGATCACGGTCGGCTGGCCGAACAGGCCGGCGAGCGCGGGCAGCGGCGGCTTCGCGCGTACGACGCCGCGCTTGCCTTCGAGCGATTCGAGCAGCGCCGTTTCCTCGCCGCACACGTAGGAGCCCGCACCCTTCGCGACGTGCAGGTCGAACGCATGCGCGGAGCCGAGCACGCGTTCGCCGAGCCAGCCGGCTTCACGGGCGCGCTCGATCGCGGTTTCCAGTGCCGCGATCGCGTGCGGGTATTCACTGCGCACGTAGATGTAGCCGAGCGTCGCGCCCGTCGCGATGCCCGCGATGATCATTCCTTCGATCAGGCAGTATGGATCGCTTTCCATGATCAGGCGATCGGAGAACGTGCCCGAATCGCCTTCGTCCGCGTTGCAGACGATGTACTTCTGCGTCGCGCTGGCCTGCCGGACGGTGCGCCACTTGATGCCGGCCGGGAAGGCTGCGCCGCCGCGGCCGCGCAGCCCCGATTCGATCAGCAATTCGCACGCGGCGCCGCCGTCGAGCGTGAGCGCGTTCTTCAGGCCGGCGAGGCCGTCGTGCTTCAAGTAATCGTCGATCGACAGTGGATCGGTCAGGCCGATGCGCGCGAACGTGAGGCGCTGCTGGCGCGCGAGATAGGGCAGGGCGTCGACTACGCCGACGCCGCTCGGATGCGCGCCGCCGTCGAGCCAGTTCGCGTCGAACAGGGCGGGCACGTCTGCGGCTGACAGGTTCGCGTAGCCGACGCGACCGGCGGCCGTGCCGACCTCGACGAGCGGCTCGAGCCACAGCAGCCCACGCGAGCCGTTGCGGATCAGTTCGATCGCGACGCCGCGCCGCTCGGCTTCCGCAACGATCGCGGCGGCGAGCGCGTCGGCGCCGAGCGCCAGCGCGGACGAGTCGCGCGGAACGTAGATGCGGGTCGTCATGCTGCCTCCGAAGTGTGCGCGGTCGCGTCGGCGAGCAGGGCGTCGAACTTTTCCGGCGTGACCTTTGCGTGCAACACGCCGTTGACCGTCATCGACGGCGATTGCGCGCACAGCCCGAGGCAGTAGACCGATTCGAGCGCGATGTCGTCCGGCGCGTGCGCGTCGGCGCCATCGCCGTGCGCCGCGTCGAATCGACAACCCGTGCGCGCTTCCGCGTGCGCGGCCAGCGCTTCGCAGCCCATGCTGCGGCACGCCTCGGCGCGGCACATCTGGATCGTCACGCGCGCGGGCGGCGCGGTGCGGAAGTGGTGATAGTAGGTGAGCACGCCGTGCACTTCGGCGCGCGACAGATTCAGCGCCTTCGCGAGCGGCGCGACGCAGCCTGCCGGCACGTAGCCTGCATCGTCCTGGATCGCATGCAGGATCGCGACGAGCGAGCGGCCGGCACGCGCGTGGCGCTCGACGAGCGCGTCGGGCGCAGGGGAATTCGGGGACATCGGTTATGCTCCTCCAAAGTCTCATATGTGCCGTCAATTCATATAGTGCACATCGGGACTTCGTCCTGATTGATTTTAAGCAACGATAAGCGGAAGATTTCGCAGTCGCAATAGGAAATCGGAGTACATAATTGATTCGAATCGAATGCGACGCGTATCTGACCGTACGCGACACGGAGGGCCGGACGGCGAGCCTGTCGGACGTCGCCCCGTTGCTGGAGCTCGTGGCCGATACGGGCAGCATCGCGCAGGCCGCGCAGGCGAAAGGTCTGTCGTATCGGCACGCGTGGGGCATGCTGCGGGCGCTTGAGGCGTGCGTCGGCGGCGAGTTGATCGAGACGGCACGCGGCAAGGGATCGACGCTGTCGGAGCTGGGGCAGGCGGTCGTCGACGCGCAGCGGCTCGCGCGCAACCGTCTCGACGGGAACCTGCGCGCGCTGGCAGCCGAGGTGGCGAGCGACCTGAACCGGCGCCTCGCGCAGCGCGACGGCGCCGTGCGCATCCATGCATCGCACGGCTACGCGGTTGCGACGCTCGTCTCCGCGCTTGTCGATTCGCAGGCAGCCGTCGACATCAAGTATCGCGAGAGCGTCGAAGCCGTGCAGGCGCTCGCGCGCGGTGAATGCGAGCTGGCCGGTTTTCATCTGCCACGCGGCGCGTTTCGCGAACAGTGCGCACAGATCTACCGGCCGTGGCTCGACGACACCCGTCACGTGCTGATTCATCTGACGCGTCGCCAGCAGGGGCTGTTCGTGCCGCGCGGCAACCCGAAGCAGGTCAGCGGGCTCGCCGATCTCGCCCGCAACGACATCCGCTTCGTCAACCGGCAGCCGGGGTCGGGCACGCGCATGCTGCTCGATCTTGCATTGCGCGCGATCGGCATCGATCCCGAGCGTATCGACGGCTATGCGTCGGCCGAACTCACGCACTCGGCGATCGCCGCGTTCGTCGCGAGCGGGATGGCGGATCTCGGCTTCGGCGTCGAGCCGGCCGCCCATCACTTCGGGCTCGATTTCATCCCGGTCGTCGACGAGGACTATTACTTTGCGTGCGAACGCGCGCAGCTCGACTCGCGACCGCTCGCCGGCGTGCTCGCCTTGCTGCGCGATGCGCGCTTCGTCGACCGCGTCGCGCATCTCGACGGCTACGATCCGGCCGCGTGCGGGACGCTGACCGGCGTCGCGAACGGATTCGCCGGCATCGCCGGGGGCCGTATGCCGGACGGCAATGTACGGTAACGGGGACGCGCGCGAACCGCGCTGCAGCAGCGAGGGATTTGCGCTACGCTTGCCGCTTGATCAACGTTCCAACAAGCACGCCGTTCAGGCGTCATCCCGCCATGAAACTATCCGTTCCTTTCTCCGCGGCAGCGTTGACCGCAGGGCTTCTTGTTGCCGTTTCGCCATTGGCGCTCGCGCAGAATTCACCCGGCCTGCCCGGCGGGATCCTGAGCGACCAGTTCCGCCTGAACGAGCATCCGCAGATGCCGTTCGCGGCGTCGGCGCCGTCGCAGAAATACCAGAACGGCAAGAAGTCGGCATTGCGCCGCAAGGGCGATTTGGGGGACCCGAACGGCTGCAACCTGAAGTGTCCGATGGACACACAATAAGCAGGCGCTGACGCGCCGGGTTGTCGACGCCGCGATCGTTTGTCCAACCCGCGCCGTTGCCGCGCGGTTCCTTTCGAGCCCCGCAGGGTGTGCTGCCCGGCGGGGCTTATGCTTTGTGGCTCGGCCTCGCATAGTGTGATCGTGCGGGGGCTGGACCAGATCCGTACCATCCTAGGGTTAACCCTTGTTTCGGGAAGGATGTCTTCCTGAAACCTGCCTTATTCTTAAGCACGCGCCTACATAAACTTCGGTTTGTCAGCGATGAACGGGTGTTCACCGCGAAATCAGACAAATCTGGAGGTAGGTCATCATGAAGTCGCTCGTTCAAGCCGTTGTCGTTGCTGCTGCTCTCGTTGCCCCGGTCGTGTCGTTCGCGCAGTCCGGCTCGGCACTCACCCGCGCACAGGTTCGTGCCGAACTGGTTCAGCTCCAGCAGGCCGGTTACAACACCGCCCGCGGCGAAGATCCGCATTATCCGGAAGCGATCCAGGCCGCCACGGCGCGTGTCGCAGAGCAACAGCGCAGCGCGCTCGCCCAGGCGCAAGGCGCCGACGCCAGCGGTTATGGCGCGCAGGTGCAAGGCGCATCGGCAGCGGGTTCGCGTGCGATCGGCGTGCGTCCGGCCAGTGCAGAAGAAATGAAGTCGCTGTATCGCGGCAGCTAAGCTGCTCATCGCCCGGTGAGGCCGTGCTGCGCGTGCGATGACGCGTCGCGTGCCGGGCAGGGTGCCGTCCGCCGCGGTCGATCACCGTGCGGGCGACGCCGAACATCCGTCACCTCCTGCCGTCGGAATGCTGGCGGCATTCCGCCCGGCCCGTCCGGGGCTGGGCGCTTTTTCGGAAGGCACGGGACGTTCGGCTTCCCCGGCAACAAAAAACCCCGCAGACTCGCGTCGTGCGGGGTTCGTGCGTCAAGCGCGAAATTTGGTGGAGGCGGCGGGAATCGAACCCGCGTCCAGAAGCGCTCCACGACTAGTTCTACATGTTTAGTTCAGTCATTTGATTTAACCGCAGCGACGCGGACGAACACGCTGCACTACGGCGATTCGCTAGATTTTCGACCCTGGCGTCGCGACGCCGACAGGGCTTAACTGACGTAAATGACCTCTGGCGGTATTGCTACCGGTCTTGCGACACTAGCCCGTCAGTGAACTAGGCAGAGGACGGCGGCCGTTAGGCTGCCAGTGCGAACGTATCGTCGTTTGCAGTTACGATTTTCCCATTGATTAACGAGGTGACGGGTCCTCGACATGCCCTAGCCGCTTCACAACCCCTGTCGAAACCAGGTCGCCCCCGCGGATAAGATTCACCATTATAGCCCAACATGGCGCAGCAGTTCGCGCAGTTCCTGCGTCGTGCCGACGAGATGCTGCGCCTGCCAATCAGCCGGCGCGACGCCCTCACCGCAGTAGCCGTACGCGGCCGCGACCGTCGCCATCCCCGCCGCGCTGCCAGCCTGGATGTCGCGAAGATCGTCGCCGACGTAGACGATGCGCTCCGGCGCGAGCGTCATTTGTTCCGCCGCATGCAACAGCGGGGCCGGATGCGGTTTCGAGTGCGGCGTTGTGTCGCCCCCGACGATGCAGGCCGCGCGCGGCGCGAGGCCGAGCAGGTCGGCGAGCGGCGCGGTGAGACGCATCGCCTTGTTCGTGACGATGCCCCAGCGCACGCCGCGTCCATCGAGTTCGTCGAGCACGTCGCCGATGCCGGGGAACAGCACTGTGTGCACGCAGATGTCGGTCGCGTAATTGGTCAGGAACTCGTCGCGCATCGCATCGTAGCCGGGCGAATGCGGATCGATTCCGAATGCGCCGCCGAGCAGGCCCCGCGCACCGGCCGATGCCAGCGGCCGCAGCACGTCGAGCGACGTTTCGGGCAGGCCGCGCACGCGCTGCATCTTGTGGACTGCAGCGGCGAGATCGGGCGCCGTGTCGGCGAGCGTGCCGTCGAGGTCGAACAGCACGGCATCGCAGTGCAGCAGGCGCGGCGCGTCGAATGCGGGCCGCTCGGTCGAAAGGGGAATCGTCATGCCGGTCGGAGGGTCACGCGCCTCGGCGGCACGCGACGAGATAGTTGATGTCGGTGTCATTCGACAGCGCGAAGCGCTTGCCGATCGGGTGATATGTAATACCCTTGATCTCCACGATGTGCAGATCGGTCCCGCGCACGAAGCTCGCCAGTTCCGACGGGCGGATGAAGCGCGCGTAGTCGTGGGTGCCCTTCGGCAGCATCTGCGCGATGTACTCAGCGCCGATTACCGCGAACAGGTAGGACTTCAGGTTGCGGTTCAGCGTGGAGAAGAACACCCAGCCGCCCGGCTTCACGAGCGTCGCGCACGCGGCGACGACGCCGGCCGGCGAAGGCACGTGCTCGAGCATCTCCATGCAGGTGACGACGTCGTAAGTGCCCGGCTCGCGTTCGGCGATCGCTTCGGCGGCGATCGCCTCGTAGTCGACCGTGATGCCGCTTTCGAGGCTGTGCAGGTCGGCGACGCCGAGCGCTTCGGTCGACAGGTCGATGCCTTTCACCTGGGCGCCGAGCCCGGCCATTGATTCGGACAGGATGCCGCCGCCGCAGCCGATATCGAGTGCGCGCTTGCCGGCGAGGTGCGCATGCGAATCGATCCAGCCGAGCCGGACCGGATTCAGGTCGTGCAAGGGCTTGAATTCGGCATTCGGGTCCCACCACCGATGGGCGAGGTCGCTGAATTTCTGGAGTTCGTGCGGATCGGCGTTGGTCATGTCGGCAAACGGGCTACGGAAGGAGGGCGGTGCGTCGGTACGTCAGCCCCGAGTATATAAGGGGGCGCACAACGAGGCCAGCGAGCGCCTGGACGGGCGTCAAAGAAAAAGCCCCGCCGGAGCGGGGCTTTGAAGCAGTCGAAAACCGCGGCTTACTGCGCCGGAACGGTCGTCTTCTGAACTTCTTGCGTACCGACCACTTCGACTTCCACGCGGCGGTCCGGTGCGAGGCAGGCGATCAGTTGCTTGCGGTTCTTCTGGTTGCAGCCGGTCGTGACCGGGTTGCGCTTGCCCTTGCCTTCCGTGTAGATCTTGTTGGCCGGGACACCCTTGCTGACCAGGTACGACTTGACGGCTTGTGCGCGGCGCAGCGACAGGCGGTCGTTGTACTTGTCCGAACCGATGCGGTCCGTGTAGCCCGTAGCGACGACCACTTCCGTGTTCATGCCCTGGATCTTCGAAGCCAGTTCGTCCAGCTTTTGCTTGCCCAGCGGCTTGAGCGTTGCCTTGTCGAAGTCGAACAGTGCGTCGGCTTGGTACGTGATCTTCTGGCTCGTGATGGCCGGAGCAACCGGAGCGACCGGCGGCTGCGGTGCCTGGGCGACCAGTGCGCCATCGCACTTCGCGTTGGCGGTGGCCGGCGTCCAGAACGCGTCACGCCAGCAGAGCTCGTTCGTGCCGTTCATCCACACCCATTCGCCCGTGCCGTTCACCCAGTTGTCGTTGACGGCTTGACGCGACGCCGGCACCGACTGTGCCGAAGCGGATGCAGCCATAACTGCGGTAGCTGCAATGAACGCGAGCTTTGAAAGTTTATTCATATTTCTCCTCTCGAAATTGAGATTACCGCAGGTTTACTGCGAGCCTGTTGACGGTGACAAGTCATACATTGCTCGAAGTATAACATTGGTGCGGCACAAAAAACGCGGCACCGCTCTGTGTAGACTTCGAGCAGCGTCTAACTTTCAGTGCGTTGGCATTTTGCCATATCGTTCCCTTCCTACGAAAAAAAATCCTCCCCACCCCAAGATCGCTTCAACTTTGTGGTGCATGCGCAACACCTGCCTGCCGCAACTTTCAGGGATTGTCAAGAGTGTGTCCGCGAAATTGCATGAAGGGCCGCAAGGGTTTACGCGCATGCGTGACAAGGGTCCGAGCGCCCTGGGCTTCCTGAATGGGGCGCAATCATGGCCGGTCCGGGATGCCTTTGCCATGGGCCGTGATTTTTGCTGTTTACATATAGAGGGGGTGGCGAATTGGCGGCTGATGCGTGCATGTTAGAATCTCGCGTTGCGTTGCGCATGCAGCGCCCACGCGAAAGGCGTTCGCCGTCTTCGCTCCGAAACGATACGGATACATGGATCAATTCGCCAAAGAGACCCTGCCCACCTCCCTAGAGGAGGAAATGCGCCGTTCGTATCTCGATTACGCGATGAGCGTGATCGTCGGACGTGCCCTTCCGGATGTCCGCGATGGCCTGAAGCCCGTGCACCGGCGCGTACTGTTCGCGATGCACGAACTGAACAACGACTGGAACCGCGCGTACAAGAAATCGGCGCGTATCGTCGGTGATGTGATCGGTAAGTATCACCCTCACGGCGATACCGCGGTGTACGACACGATCGTGCGGATGGCGCAGGACTTCTCGCTGCGCTACATGCTGATCGACGGACAGGGCAACTTCGGCTCGATCGACGGTGACAATGCCGCGGCGATGCGTTACACCGAAATTCGCATGGCGAAGATCGGTCACGAGTTGCTCGCCGACATCGACAAGGAAACGGTCGACTTCGAGCCGAACTACGACGGTAACGAGATGCAGCCGTCGGTCCTGCCGTCGCGCATCCCGAACCTGCTGATCAACGGCTCGTCGGGTATCGCGGTCGGCATGGCGACCAATATCCCGCCGCACAACCTGAACGAAGTCGTCGACGCGTGCCAGCACCTGCTGAACAACCCGGAAGCGACGATCGACGAGCTGATCGAGATCATCCCGGCGCCGGACTTCCCGACGGCCGGCATCATCTACGGTGTCGCCGGCGTGCGCGACGGCTATCGCACCGGGCGCGGCCGCGTCGTGATGCGCGCGGCCACGCACTTCGAGGAGATCGACCGCGGTCAGCGGATGGCGATCATCGTCGACGAGCTGCCGTACCAGGTGAACAAGCGCTCGCTGCTCGAGCGTATCGCCGAGCTCGTCAACGAGAAGAAGCTCGAGGGCATCTCCGACATCCGCGACGAGTCCGACAAGAGCGGCATGCGCGTCGTGATCGAGCTGAAGCGCGGCGAAGTGCCCGAAGTGGTGCTGAACAACCTGTACAAGGCGACGCAGCTGCAGGACACGTTCGGCATGAACATGGTCGCGCTGGTCGACGGCCAGCCGAAGCTGCTGAACCTGAAGGAAATCCTGCAGTGCTTCCTGTCGCATCGACGCGAAGTGCTGACGCGCCGCACGATCTACGAACTGCGCAAGGCGCGCGAACGCGGCCACGTGCTCGAAGGTCTCGCGGTCGCGCTCGCGAACATCGACGAGTTCATCGCGATCATCAAGGCAGCGCCGACGCCGCCGATCGCGAAGCAGGAGTTGATGGCGAAGCCGTGGGATTCGTCGCTCGTGCGCGATATGCTGACGCGCGCCGAGGCCGAGAACGCGTCGGCGGGCGGCCGCTCCGCGTACCGTCCGGAAGGCCTGAACCCGGCGTTCGGGATGCAGGCCGACGGGCTGTACCGTCTGTCCGACACGCAGGCGCAGGAAATCCTGCAGATGCGTCTGCAGCGCCTGACCGGTCTCGAGCAGGACAAGATCATCGGCGAGTACCGCGAAGTGATGGCGCAGATCGCCGACCTGCTGGACATCCTCGCGCGCCCCGAGCGGATCACGACGATGATCGGCGAGGAGCTGACGGCGGTGAAGGCCGAATTCGGCGACGCACGCCGTTCGAAGATCGAGCTGAACGCGACCGAACTGAATACCGAAGACCTGATCACGCCGCAGGACATGGTCGTCACGATGTCGCACGCGGGCTACGTGAAGTCGCAGCCGCTGTCCGAGTATCGCGCGCAGAAGCGCGGCGGCCGCGGCAAGCAGGCGACGCAGATGAAGGAAGACGACTGGATCGAGACGCTGTTCATCGCGAACACCCACGACTACATCCTGTGCTTCTCGAACCGCGGTCGCGTGTACTGGGTCAAGGTCTATGAAGTGCCGCAGGGCTCGCGCAACTCGCGCGGCCGTCCGATCGTCAACATGTTCCCGCTGCAGGAAGGCGAGAAGATCAACGTCGTGCTGCCGGTCAAGGAGTTCTCGGCCGACAAGTTCATCTTCATGGCGACGTCGCTCGGCACCGTGAAGAAGACGCCGCTCGAAGCATTCAGCCGTCCGATGAAGAAGGGCATCATCGCGGTCGGCCTCGACGACGGCGACTTCCTGATCGGTGCATCGATCACCGACGGTGCGCACGACGTGATGCTGTTCTCCGACGCCGGCAAGGCCGTTCGCTTCGACGAGAACGACGTGCGTCCGATGGGTCGCGAAGCGCGCGGTGTGCGCGGCATGCAGCTCGAGGACGGGCAGCAGGTCATCGCGATGCTGGTCGCGGGCAGCGAGGAGCAGACCGTGCTCACCGCGACCGAGAACGGCTACGGCAAGCGCACGCCGATCACCGAGTACACGCGCCACGGCCGCGGTACGAAGGGTATGATCGCGATCCAGACGTCCGAGCGCAACGGCAAGGTCGTGGCCGCGACGCTCGTCGACGCCGAGGATCAGATCATGCTGATTACGACGGCCGGCGTGTTGATTCGCACCCGCGTATCCGAGATTCGCGAGATGGGGCGTGCCACGCAAGGTGTTACACTCATCAGTCTCGATGAGGGTACCAAGCTTTCTGGCCTGCAGCAGATCGCGGAGGCCGAAGAGGGCGATGGCGAGGCCGACGAGGCGTCGGACGGCGAAGCCTGAAGAACGGATGAGACTCTGGCCGCCGCGGGCGTGAAGCGCCGCGGCCGGCGAGCAACCATTCATATTTCCAAAAGGGAGTGATGATGCAAAAGCAATTCAAGCAACTGGTTCTGCTGGCTGCACTGGTGCCGACGTTCGCGATGGCGCAAGCGCTGTCGAATTCCGCACCGGCTGCGACCGCGGCAGCTGCGCCGATCGACGCCGACAAGAAGGCGGCGATCAAGGATCTGCTCGACGCGATCGACGCGCCGAAGCTCGTGTCGGCAATCGGCAACAGCGCCGAGATGCAGGCAAAGCAACTCGTGCCGGCGATCCTGTCGGACGCGCTGTCGGAAAACAAGACGCTGAACGACAAGCAAAAGCAAGCCGCCGTGCCGACGCTGCAGAAGAACGCGGTGCCGAAGCTGGTTGACGGCGCGGGCAAGGTGTTCGGCACGCAGCAGTTCCAGAACGACGCGATGTCGGCTCAGTACGACGCTTACGCGAAGTACTACAGCACGTCGGAGATCAAGGATCTGACGACGTTCTACAAGAGCCCGACGGGCCGCAAGTTCATCCAGGTTCAGGATCAGGTCGGTCGCGACGTGGTCAACGGCCTGATGCAGAAGTACATGCCGCAAGCGATCCAGGCAACGCGTACGCAGGCTGACAAGGAAGTCGCTGCAGTCAAGCCGGGCAAGTAAGCCGTCCGGGCACGCCGCCCGGCCGTTCGGCCGGGTTTGGCGGGAGCCTGATGACAGTGCGATAATGGCCGTTTGCGCGCGAGCGCAAGCGGCCATTCCTTTTCTGGCGCGGTTCTTTCTGCCGGCGGCAAGCCGGTCGCGTCCCTCCCGAGGTTTTCACGATGCGCGTCTTTAATTTCTCCGCCGGTCCTGCGGCGCTCCCCGAGGAAGTGCTGCGGCAGGCCGCCGACGAAATGCTCGACTGGCACGGCAGCGGCATGAGCGTGATGGAGATGAGCCATCGCGGCAAGGAATTCATGTCGATCCACGAGGCAGCGCTGACCGACCTGCGCGAGCTGCTCGATGTGCCGGCCAGCCACCGGATCCTGTTCCTGCAGGGCGGCGGCATTGCCGAGAACGCGATCGTGCCGATGAACCTGCTTGGTTCGCGCAAGACCGCCGACTTCGTCGTGACGGGTTCGTGGTCGCAGAAGTCGTTCAACGAAGCGAAGAAATACGGCACGCCGCATCTGGCCGCATCCGGCAAGACGGCCGACGGTTTCACGCGCGCGCCCGCCCGCGCCGAATGGCAGCTGTCGGACGATCCGGCCTACGTGCATCTGTGCACGAACGAGACGATCGACGGCGTCGAGACGTTCGAGATTCCCGACCTCGGCGACGTGCCGCTCGTCGCGGACGTGTCGTCACACATTCTGTCGCGTCCGATGGACGTCGCGAAGTACGGCGTGCTGTTCGGCGGCGCGCAGAAGAACATCGGGATGGCCGGCGTGACGGTCGTGATCGTGCGAGAGGATCTGCTCGATCGCGCGCTGTCGATCTGCCCGTCCGCATTCGAATGGAAGACCGTCGCCGCGAACAACTCGCTGTACAACACGCCGCCTACCTATGCGATCTACATCGCGGGCCTCGTGTTCCAGTGGCTGAAGCGGCAGGGTGGCCTCGAGGCGATCGAGGCGCGCAATATCGAGAAGGCGAAGCTGCTCTACGACACGATCGATGCGAGCAGTTTCTATCTGAACAAGGTCGAGCCGGCGGTGCGGTCGCGTATGAACGTGCCCTTTTTCCTGGCCGACGAAACGCGCAACGAAGACTTCCTTGCCGGCGCAAAGGCGCGCGGGCTGCTGCAGCTGAAGGGCCACAAGTCCGTCGGCGGCATGCGGGCGTCGATCTACAACGCGGTGCCGCTCGAGGGCGTGAAAGCGCTCGTCGAGTACATGAAGGACTTCGAACAGCGCGGCGCCTGAGCGCGCGCTGTTCAAACAGCACGGCAACTACGCATGGACGACGAACTGAATTCCCGCCTGAAACCGCTGCGCGACCGCATCGACGCGATCGACGCGCAGCTGATCGCGCTCCTCAACCAGCGCGCCGCGGTGGCGCTCGAGGTGGGCGAGGTCAAGAAGCATTTCAACGCGCCGGTGTTCCGGCCGGAGCGCGAGCTGCAGGTGATCGCGCGCCTGCAGGACATGAGCGCGGGACCGCTCGCGAGCGAGCACATTAGCGCCATCTGGCGCGAGATCATGGCCGCGAGCCGCGCGCTCGAACAGACGATCCACGTCGCGTTCCTCGGGCCGGTCGGCACGTACAGCGAACAGGCGATGTTCGAGTACTTCGGCCAGTCGATCGAAGGGCTGCCGTGTCCGTCGATCGATGAGGTATTCCGCTCGGTCGAGGCAGGCGCGTCCGCATTCGGCATCGCGCCGGTCGAGAACTCGACCGAAGGTGCGGTGTCGCGCACGCTCGACCTGCTGCTGCAGACGCAGTTGCTGATCAGCGGTGAACTCGCGCTGCCGATCCATCACAACCTGCTCACGCAGAGCGGCACGCTCGACGGCGTGACGCGCGTCTGCGCGCATGCGCAGGCGCTCGCGCAATGCCAGCAGTGGCTTGCCGCGAACGCGCCGCAGCTCGAGCGGCAAGCGGTGTCGAGCAATGCGGAGGCCGCGCGTCTCGCGGCGGCGGATCCGGGCGTCGCGGCGATCGCAGGCGACCGCGCGGCCGCGCACTATGGCCTGCAGATCGCGTTCTCGCTGATTCAGGACGATCCGCACAATCGCACGCGCTTCGTGATCGTCGGCAAGCAGCCGGCCGGGCAGAGCGGTCACGACCAGACGTCGCTGATCGTGTCGGTGAAGAACGAGCCGGGCGCGGTGTTCAAGCTGCTCGAACCGCTCGCGCGGCACGGTGTGTCGATGACGCGCTTCGAGTCGCGCCCGGCGCGGGTCGGCACGTGGGAGTATTACTTCTACATCGACATCGAAGGGCACCGGGACGAGCCAGCCGTGGCCGCCGCGCTCGCGGAGCTCGGCCAGAAGGCCGCGTTCCTGAAGATACTCGGTTCGTATCCGCGCGCGCGCTGACGCGCAGCGGCCCGTCGCCTGCACTGAGCAGGCGGCGCGGCGAAGCGGGCGGGGCAGGCCGGGCGGCGCTGCCCAAGGCGGGTTCGGGCGGTATCCGGTGCAGGTCGCGCCGGGTGCGGGCCCGTTGCCCGGAATCTGGACTTCCGTGCGCGGGGCGTCGTTCCGCGCGCGTCACTTGGCTCTTGTCGTGTCAGGCTTTGCATTCAACAAACTTGTCATCTTCGGCGTCGGCCTGATCGGCGGATCGCTGGCGCGCGCGCTGCGCGAGCGCACACCGGGTGGCGCGGGCGAAGTCGTCGGCGTCGGTCGTTCGCGTGCAACGGTCGATCGCGCGCTCGCGCTCGGCGTGATCGATCGCGCGGTGGCGCTCGACGACGATGCGCAACTGCGCGACGCACTTGCCGGCGCCGATCTCGTATTGCTGGCTGCGCCCGTCGCGCAAACGGGCCCGTTGCTCGCGCGCATCGCGCCGTGGCTTGACGCTGCGACGATCGTCACCGACGCTGGCAGTACCAAGTCCGACGTCGTTACGGCGGCACGCGATGCGCTCGGTGCGCGGATTGCGCAATTCGTGCCGGGCCATCCGATCGCCGGGCGCGAATCGAGCGGCGTCGAGGCCGCGCTGCCGGATCTGTACGTCGGTCGCAACGTCGTGCTGTGTCCGTTGCCGGAGAACGCGCCCGAAGCGGTCGCGCGGATCGACGCGATGTGGCGGGCGACCGGCGCCGACGTGCGCACCATGAGCACGGCGCAGCACGATCGCGTGTTCGCGTCGATCAGTCATCTGCCGCACGTGCTGTCGTTCGCGCTCGTAGAGCAAATTCTCGGCGAGACGGATGCCGAACTGAAATTCTCGTACGCGGCGGGCGGCTTCCGCGACTTCACGCGGATCGCGGCGTCGAGCCCGGAAATGTGGCGCGACGTGTGTGTCGCGAACCGCGCGGCGCTGCTCGATGAACTCGACGGCTACACGCGCGTGCTCGCCCGGCTGCGTGCGGCGATCGACGCCGGCGATGGCGCGGCGCTCGAAGCCGTGTTCACTCGCTCGCGTGCTGCACGCAAGGCCTGGCAGGAACGTGGCGCGCAGCCCACTGCCGAACCGGTCAAGAAATAACAGGAAACAGGACGATTCCCATGGACTATCTCGATCTCGGCCCATATTCCAGCGCGTCGGGTACCGTGCGCCTGCCCGGCTCGAAAAGCATCTCGAACCGCGTGCTGCTGCTCGCGGCGCTTGCTGAAGGCGATACGACGATCACCAACCTGCTGGATTCCGACGACACGCGCGTGATGCTCGACGCGCTCGGCAAGCTTGGTGTGAAGCTCGCGCGCGAGGGCGACACCTGTGTCGTCACCGGCACGCGCGGCGCGTTCACCGCGAAGACCGCCGATCTGTTCCTCGGCAACGCGGGCACCGCGGTGCGACCGTTGACGGCGGCGCTCGCAGTCAACGGCGGCGACTATCGTGTGCACGGCGTGCCGCGCATGCACGAGCGGCCGATCGGCGACCTCGTCGACGGCCTGCGGCAGATCGGCGCGCAGATCGACTACGAGCAAGACGAAGGCTTTCCGCCGCTGCGGATCAAGCCTGCCGCGATCACGGTCGACGCGCCGATCCGCGTGCGCGGCGACGTGTCGAGCCAGTTCCTCACCGCGCTGCTGATGACGCTGCCGCTCGTGAAGGCGAAGGACGGCAGGATCGTCGTCGAAGTCGACGGCGAATTGATCTCGAAGCCGTACATCGACATCACGATCCGGCTGATGGCGCGCTTCGGCGTGACCGTCGAGCGCGACGGCTGGCAGCGCTTCGTCGTGCCGGCCGGCGTCCGCTACCGTTCGCCGGGGCGCATCATGGTCGAGGGCGATGCATCGTCGGCCTCGTACTTCCTCGCGGCCGGCGCGCTCGGCGGCGGCCCGCTGCGCGTCGAGGGCGTGGGGCGCGCGAGCATCCAGGGCGACGTCGGCTTCGCGAACGCGCTGATGCAGATGGGTGCGAACGTATCGATGGGCGACGACTGGATCGAAGTGCGCGGCATCGGCCATGACCATGGCAAGCTCGAGCCGATCGACATGGACTTCAACCTGATTCCCGACGCGGCGATGACCATCGCGGTCGCGGCGCTGTTCGCGAGCGGCACGAGCACGCTGCGCAACATCGCGAGCTGGCGCGTGAAGGAAACCGACCGCATCGCCGCGATGGCGACCGAACTGCGCAAGGTCGGCGCGATCGTCGAGGAAGGCCCGGACTATCTGGTCGTTACGCCGCCGCAACGGCTCACGCCGAATGCAGCGATCGACACGTACGACGATCACCGGATGGCGATGTGCTTCTCGCTCGTCAGCCTGGGCGGTGTGCCCGTGCGGATCAACGATCCGAAGTGCGTCGGCAAGACGTTCCCCGACTATTTCGACCGCTTTGCCGCGCTCGCCAAAGCCTGACCCGACAGTTCCGATGAAATCGACCCGACCCTTTCACCCGACCCCCGTCATCACGATCGACGGTCCGACCGCTTCCGGCAAGGGGACCGTCGCGGCGCTCGTCGCCGCGCATCTCGGCTTTCACCTGCTCGACAGCGGCGCGCTGTACCGGCTCGCCGCGCTCGCGAGCGTGCGCTACGGCATCGCGGCGGAGGATGTCGACGCGCTCGTGAAGCTGATCGACGATCTTCACATCACGTTCCGCGAGGGCTGCGCGCAGCTCGACGGCGTCGACGTGTCGAACGACATCCGCGCCGAAGCGGTCGGCAACCGCGCGTCGGCCATTGCCGTGCACGGGCCGGTGCGTACCGCGCTCGTCGCGCGCCAGCGCGCGTTCCGCAAGACGCCGGGCCTCGTTGCCGACGGCCGCGACATGGGCACTGTGATCTTCCCGGACGCCGTGCTGAAGGTGTTCCTGACGGCCAGTGCCGAGGCTCGCGCGACCAGGCGGCATAAGCAATTGATGCAAAAAGGTTTTTCTGCTAATATTGATAACTTGCTCCGGGATCTTCGTGAACGTGACGCGCGCGACAGCAATCGCGCAGCCGCGCCGCTGAAGCCTGCGGCAGATGCCAAGCTGCTCGATACGTCGGCGCTTTCGGTTGATGAAGCAGTCGACCAGGTGCTGCAGTGGTACCGAACGCTCGGTCAGCCCGCCTGAGAAGGCGGGCAGCAGTAGGTGCTTTGCGCGAGAAGCGCGGAGCGTGTTTCGAACCCTTAACCCCGTGTGGCTTCGATCTGGCCCTTTCAGCCTGCCATTCCGGCCGGCGTGGCACAGCGATCCATGCACAATCAGATTTTTATGTCCGACCTGCAAACCTCCAACCCGAATACTGAATCTTTCGCGGCTCTGTTCGAAGAGTCGCTGACCCGCCAAGACATGCGCGCCGGCGAAGTGATTTCCGCCGAAGTCGTGCGCGTCGACCACAACTTCGTGGTCGTCAATGCAGGCCTGAAGTCCGAGGCTTACATTCCGATCGAGGAATTCCTGAACGATCAGGGCGAGGTTGAGGTGCAGTCGGGCGATTTCGTGTCCGTCGCGATCGACGCACTCGAAAACGGCTACGGCGACACGATCCTGTCGCGCGACAAGGCGAAGCGCCTTGCATCGTGGCTGTCGCTGGAAAAGGCTCTCGACAACAACGAACTCGTCACCGGCACGATCACCGGCAAGGTGAAGGGCGGCATGACCGTGATGGTCAACGGCATCCGCGCGTTCCTGCCGGGTTCGCTGGTCGACACGCGTCCGGTCAAGGACACGACCCCGTACGAAGGCAAGACGCTCGAGTTCCGCGTGATCAAGCTCGATCGCAAGCGTAACAACGTCGTGCTGTCGCGTCGTGCAGTGATCGAAGCAACGCAAGGCGAAGAGCGCGCAAAGCTGCTCGAGACGCTGAAGGAAGGCGCGATCGTCAACGGCGTGGTCAAGAACATCACCGACTACGGCGCGTTCGTCGACCTCGGCGGCATCGACGGCCTGCTGCACATCACCGACATCGCATGGCGTCGTGTGCGTCACCCGAGCGAAGTCCTGTCGGTTGGCCAGGAAGTCACCGCGAAGATCCTCAAGTTCGATCAAGAAAAGAACCGCGTCTCGCTGGGCATCAAGCAACTGGGCGACGATCCGTGGGAAGGCATCTCGCGCCGTTACCCGTCGGGCACGCGCCTGTTCGGCAAGGTCACGAACATCACCGACTACGGCGCATTCGTCGAAGTGGAATCGGGCATCGAAGGCCTCGTCCACGTGTCGGAAATGGACTGGACCAACAAGAACGTTGCTCCGTCGAAGGTTGTCCAGCTGGGCGACGAAGTCGAAGTCATGGTCCTCGAGATCGACGAAGACCGTCGTCGTATCAGCCTCGGCATGAAGCAGTGCAAGCCGAATCCGTGGGATGACTTCAGCCGCAACTTCAAGAAGGGCGACAAGATCACGGGCGCAATCAAGTCGATCACCGACTTCGGCGTGTTCATCGGTCTGCCGGGCGGCATCGACGGCCTGGTCCACCTGTCGGACCTCTCGTGGAGCGAAGCCGGCGAAGAAGCCGTTCGCAAGTACAAGAAGGGCGACGAAGTCGAAGCGATCGTGCTCGGTATCGACGTCGAGAAGGAGCGTATTTCGCTCGGCATCAAGCAGCTCGAAGGCGACCCGTTCAGCAACTACGTTGCAATGAACGACAAGGGTTCGATCGTCGACGGCGTGGTGAAGTCGGTCGATGCGAAGGGTGCGGTCGTCACGCTGACGGGCGACATCGAAGGCTACCTGCGCGCGTCGGAAATCTCGCAGGATCGCGTCGAAGACGCACGCAACGTGCTGAAGGAAGGCGACAAGGTCAACGCGATGGTGATCAACATCGATCGCAAGTCGCGTGGCATCAACCTGTCGATCAAGGCGAAGGATTCGGCTGAACAACAGGAAGCGATCCGCGGCCTGCAGTCGGACACCAGCGCTGCTGCGACCGGTACGACCAACCTCGGCGCGCTGCTGAAGGCGAAGCTCGACGGCCAGAACCAGTAAGCCTCACGAGGTCTGCTGAAGTATGACCAAATCCGAGTTGGTCGCGCAGCTGGCACTGCGATTTCCGCAACTTGTCCTCAAGGATGCGGATTTCGCGGTGAAAACGATGCTCGATGCAATGTCCGACGCTTTGTCGAAAGGGCATCGCATCGAAATTCGGGGTTTCGGCAGCTTCGGCCTCAACCGTCGCCCGGCGCGCGTTGGGCGCAACCCGAAGTCGGGGGAGAAAGTGCAGGTGCCCGAGAAGTTCGTGCCTCACTTCAAGCCCGGCAAGGAATTGCGTGAACGCGTCGACGGCCGCGCCGGCGAGCCGCTGAAAGCTGATGATCCGGACGACGAGCGTTGAGCGTCGTGCGGCTTGCCCGGAATCCGTCCAGCGAAGGCTGAAGAAAAAAGCGCCCCTTGCGGGCGCTTTTTTCATTTCCGGCGGCCGCGTGACAACGTGTACCCGCAGGATGTGCGGTGACGCGGAAACGCTTCCTTTACAATACGGGTCGATTCGGCGCCGCGAAGGGGAGTCGCGCGCCACGGCAAACCTCAACAAAGAGAGGGCTACATGAAGTTTATCGTCTGGCTGATCCGGGTATTGGTGTTCGTGCTGTTGCTGGTGCTCGCGCTGGCCAATACGCAAACCGCGACGCTGAATTTCGTTGCCGGCTACGCATGGCAAGCACCGCTGATCCTGATCGGCCTCGCGTTCTTCGTCGTGGGGCTGCTGGCCGGCCTGCTGTCCGCGCTGCCGGCGATCTTCCGCATGCGCCTCGAGAACGGGCGCCTGAAGCGCGATCTGCGTACGGCGCGCGAAACCCCGGCCGTCGTCGACCAGCCGCCGATGCCGCCCGTCATTTAACACGGACGCCGCGCGACCCTGGCGCGGTATTCGTCTCTGCTTCGATATTTCGCATGGATCTGGATTTTTGGTGGTTGCTCGCGATTCCGGTGGCGTTCGCGCTCGGCTGGGCGGCGTCACGCTATGACCTGAAGAACCTCCTGTCGGAGAGCGCCAACCTGCCGCGATCGTATTTCCGCGGCCTGAACTTTCTGTTGAACGAACAACCGGACAAGGCGATCGACGCGTTCATCGAGGTCGCGAAGCTCGACCCCGAGACGGTCGAGTTGCACTTCGCGCTCGGCAACCTGTTTCGCCGCCGTGGCGAAACGGACCGTGCGATCCGCGTGCACCAGAACCTGCTGAGCCGCACGGACCTGCCGGTGAACGAGCGCGACCACGCGCTGTACGAGCTCGGCCAGGATTTCCTGAAGGCCGGCCTGCTCGATCGTGCGGAGGAGACCTTCCACCGGCTCGCCGATGGCGATTACGCGCTGGGCGCGCAGCGGGCGCTGCTGACGATCTACGAGATCGAGAAGGACTGGAACAAGTCGATCGATACCGCGAAACGCATCGAATCGATGAGCGACAAGCCGCTCGGCACCGAAATCGCGCAGTTCCATTGCGAACTCGCGCAGGAGGCGCTGCAACGCAAGAACGCCGCGGCTGCGGCCGATCAATTGAAGCTCGCGCTTGCAGCGAACCCGCAGAACGTCCGCGCGACGATCCTGTCCGGCGACGCCGCGCAGGCGGCGGGCGATCACGCGGCCGCGATCGAGCACTGGAAGCGTGTCGAAGCGCAGAATCCGGCGTATCTGCCGCTCGTCGCCGACAAGCTGATGAAGGCCTACGTCGCGCTCGGCAAGCCGGTCGAGGGTGCCGAGCTGCTGATGGGCTACGTCGATCGTTATACGTCGAACGACCTGCTCGATATTGCTTATCAGCACATCGCCGGGTTGAGCGGCCAGGAAGCGGCGCACACACTCGCGCGCACGCAGATGGAGAAGTCGCCGAACCTGTCGGGCATGCTGCACCTGCTCGATGCGCAGATCGCGGCCGCCGACGAGCCGCGCCGTAAGGAACTTGAAATGATGCGTGCGCTGATCAAGCAGCGCACCAAGAATCTGCCACGCTATACGTGCCAGAATTGCGGTTTCCGGGCACGGCTCTTCTACTGGCAGTGCCCCGGATGCAGCGGCTGGGAAACCTATGCGCCGCGCCGCGTCGAACCTGCGATGCCGGGCTGATCCCGGCGTTCGACGCGTTAGCGCTGCGGTTGTCGCCGGGCCCGCTCCGGCGGCCAAGTTAGTCATTTACCGGGACGTACCGGAACATCTATGAAAATCACCATCATCGGCACTGGCTATGTCGGTCTCGTCACGGGCTCCTGCCTCGCCGAGATCGGCCACGACGTCTTCTGTCTGGATGTCGATCCGCGCAAGATCGAGATCCTGAACAACGGCGGGATGCCGATTCACGAACCGGGCCTGCTGGACATCATCGCGCGCAACCGCGCGGCAGGACGTCTGCGCTTCTCGACCGACATCGAGGCGAGCGTTGCCCACGGTGAGATCCAGTTCATCGCGGTCGGCACACCGCCCGACGAGGACGGTTCGGCCGACCTGCAATACGTGCTCGAGGCGGCGCGCAACATCGGCCGGTACATGACCGGTTTCAAGGTGATCGTCGACAAGTCGACGGTGCCGGTCGGCACCGCGCAGCGCGTGCGCGCAGTGGTCGACGAGGCACTCGGCGCGCGCGGCCTTGCGGGCAGCGTCGCGCACCGTTTCTCGGTCGTGTCGAATCCGGAATTCCTGAAGGAAGGCGCGGCAGTCGAGGACTTCATGCGCCCTGACCGAATCATCATCGGTGTCGACGACGACGAGACGGGCACGGTGGCGCGCGAGAAGATGAAGAAGCTGTACGCGCCATTCAACCGCAATCACGAGCGCACGATCTACATGGACGTGCGTTCGGCGGAATTCGCGAAATATGCGGCGAATGCGATGCTCGCAACGCGCATTTCGTTCATGAACGAAATGTCGAATCTCGCCGACAAGGTCGGTGCCGACATCGAAGCCGTGCGCCGCGGGATCGGTTCCGATCCGCGCATCGGCTATCACTTCCTGTACGCGGGCGTTGGTTACGGCGGCTCGTGCTTCCCGAAGGACGTGCAGGCGTTGATTCGCACCGCGAGCGAAAACGGTCAGCCGCTGCGCATCCTGGAGGCCGTCGAAGCGGCCAACTCCGCACAGAAGGACGTGCTGATCGGCAAGATCGAGCAGCGCTTCGGCGCAGACCTGAACGGTCGCGAATTCGCGGTCTGGGGCCTCGCGTTCAAGCCGAACACGGACGACATGCGCGAGGCGCCGAGCCGTCGGCTGATCGCCGCGCTGCTCGGGCGTGGCGCGACCGTGCGCGCGTACGATCCGGTCGCGATCGACGAGGCGCGCCGTGTGTTCGCGCTCGATCTCGGTGAGGCTCCCGACGCGCTTGCACGCCTGCACTTCGTCGATACCCAGGACGCGGCCGTGACCGCCGCGGATGCGCTCGTGATCGTCACCGAATGGAAGGAATTCAGGAGCCCGGATTTCACTCGCCTGAAGGCCGAACTGAAGGCGCCGGTGATCTTCGACGGACGCAATCTGTACGAGCCGGACGCGATGGCCGAACTGGGCATCGACTACCATGCGATCGGGCGTCCGCATGTCGACCCCCAGTCCTCTCCCCGTGGATGAACGCACGATGACTACCCTTCGCGAAGTGGTGCCGGTACCGCGCGCGCAGCTCGCGCGTTCGCGCGTGCTCGTGGTCGGTGACGTGATGCTCGACCGCTACTGGTTCGGCAACGTCGAGCGCATTTCTCCGGAAGCACCGGTTCCTGTCGTGCACGTGCGGCGCCAGGAAGAGCGGCTTGGCGGTGCGGCCAACGTCGCGCGCAACGCGGTGACGCTCGGCGGTCAGGCCGGGCTCCTGTGCGTGGTTGGCTGCGACGAGCCGGGCGAGCGCATCGTCGAATTGCTCGACAGCAGCGGTGTGACGCCCCATCTCGAACGCGATGCGTCACTGCCGACGACGATCAAGCTGCGCGTGCTCGCGCGCCAGCAGCAGCTGCTGCGCGTCGACTTCGAGGCGATGCCGACGCACGAGGTGCTGCTCGCCGGGCTCGCGCGTTTCGATGCGCTGCTGCCGCAGCACGACGTCGTGCTGATGTCGGATTACGCGAAAGGCGGTCTGACGCACGTGACCACGATGATCGAGAAGGCGCGCGCGGCCGGCAAGCCGGTGCTCGTCGATCCAAAGGGCGGCGACTGGGCGCGCTATCGCGGCGCATCGCTGATCACGCCGAACCGTGCCGAGTTGCGCGAGGTCATCGGCCAGTGGCAATCGGAAGACGACCTGCGCGCGCGTGTCGCGAAGCTGCGTGCGGAGCTCGATCTCGACGCGTTGCTGCTCACACGTTCGGAAGAGGGGATGACGCTTTTTTCCGCAGCGGGCGAACTGCACGCACCGGCGCTCGCGCGCGAGGTGTATGACGTGTCCGGCGCAGGCGATACCGTGATCGCGACGGTCGCGACGATGCTCGGTGCCGGCGTGCCGCTCGTCGATGCCGTCGTGCTCGCGAACCGTGCGGCAGGCATCGTGGTCGGCAAGCTGGGTACGGCCACGGTAGCCTACGACGAGCTGTTTCACTGAGCGCATTCGGCGGCGCGCCGAGCGGGCCGCACGTATTTCTTGCAGTTTTTCAGGCAGAACGACCATGACCATCATCGTCACCGGCGCAGCCGGTTTTATCGGCGCGAACATCGTCAAGGCGCTCAACGAGCGCGGCGAGTCGCGCATCATCGCGGTCGACAATCTGACGCGCGCGGACAAGTTCCGCAATCTCGTCGATTGCGAGATCGACGACTATCTCGACAAGACGGAATTCGTCGAGCGCTTCGCGCGCGGCGATTTCGGCAAGGTACGCGCGGTGTTCCATGAAGGCGCCTGTTCGGACACGATGGAAACCGACGGCCGCTACATGATGGACAACAACTTCCGCTACAGTCGCGCGGTGCTCGATGCGTGCCTCGCGCAGGGCGCGCAGTTCCTGTACGCGTCGTCGGCCGCGATCTACGGCGGCTCGACGCGTTTCGTCGAGGAGCGCGAAGTCGAGGCGCCGCTGAACGTCTACGGCTATTCGAAGTTCCTGTTCGACCAGGTGATCCGCCGCGTGCTGCCGAGCGCGAAGAGCCAGATCGCCGGGTTCCGCTACTTCAACGTGTACGGTCCGCGCGAGACACACAAGGGCCGCATGGCGTCGGTCGCGTTCCACAACTTCAACCAGTTCCGGGCGGAAGGCAAGGTCAAGCTGTTCGGCGAGTACAACGGTTATGCGCCGGGTGAGCAGACGCGCGACTTCGTGTCGGTCGAGGACGTCGCGAAGGTGAACCTGTTCTTCTTCGATCATCCGGAGAAATCGGGCATCTTCAACCTCGGCACCGGCCGGGCACAACCGTTCAACGACATCGCATCGACGGTCGTGAACACGCTGCGCGCGCTCGACAACCTGCCGCCGCTGACGCTCGCGCAGCAGGTCGAGCAAGGGCTGATCGAGTACGTACCGTTCCCGGATGCGCTGCGCGGCAAGTACCAGTGCTTCACGCAGGCCGACCAGACGAAACTGCATGCTGCCGGCTACGATGCGCCGTTCCTGACGGTGCAGGAAGGTGTCGATCGCTACGTGCGTTGGCTATCCGGCCAGGTTTAAGCCTGCGCGTCGCATCGCTAGACTGGGTCTCACGGTCGGCAGCCGCCGACCGTTTTCATCGGAGATCCAGTACATGATCAGGAAATGGTTTGCCGCCGCCGCCATGTTCGGCGCGATCGCGTCGGCCTGGGCGGCCGTCGACGTCAACACCGCGAACGAAGATGCACTCGTCGGCATCAAGGGCATCGGTCCCGCGCGAGCGAAGGCGATTCTCGACGAGCGCGGTGCACGGGGGGCTTTCAGGAATGCAGACGATCTCGCATCGCGCGTGAAAGGCATGGGCGGCCATACGGTCGAGCGCCTTCAGCGGGAAGGGTTGACGATCGGTACGGCCGGCCCAGGTGCTGCGGCACCGGCCGCGGGCAAGCCCGCGGCGGCGACGCCGGCTGCGGCACCTGCCCGCACCGCGCAGAAGTAACGCACGCAAGACAAAGGGCTCCTTCAGCCGCCGTCGTTGCGACGGCTTCCCGCGGCATGCCGCGGGTTTTTTGCGTGCATGCTGCAAATGCACACTCGTCAATCGTGCGGCACATCTATTCCATCGTCACAATGGGGTTGCCGGCGCGAGCCCCGGTGCTGGTTTACAATCAATCGATTGATCGGCCTCGCACTCACGGTATCTCCATGGCTTACAAAACTATCGAAGACACGATCGGCAACACGCCGCTCGTGCAACTGGTCCGCCTGCCGGACGACGAGATTCGCGCACGCAACAACGTGCTGCTCGCGAAGCTGGAAGGGAACAATCCGGCCGGCTCCGTGAAGGATCGCCCTGCGCTGTCGATGGTCAGCAAGGCCGAGGCGCGCGGTCGCATCAAGCCGGGCGATACGCTGATCGAGGCGACGAGCGGCAACACGGGCATCGCGCTCGCGATGGCAGCGGCGATCCGTGGCTACAAGATGGTGCTGATCATGCCGGAAGATCTGTCGATCGAGCGTCGCCAGAGCATGGCCGCCTACGGCGCCGAAATCATCCTGACGCCCGTAAAGGGCGGGATGGAACTGGCGCGCGACCTCGCGGAGCAGATGCAGCGCGAAGGCAAGGGGGTGATCCTCGATCAGTTCGGGAACCCCGACAATCCGATCGCGCACTACGAAGGAACAGGCCCGGAGATCTGGCGCGACACCGAGGGGCGCGTCACGCACTTCGTGTCGGCGATGGGCACGACGGGCACGATCATGGGCACGTCGCGCTTTCTGAAGGAACAGAATCCGGCGATCGAGATCGTCGGCGCGCAGCCGGAAGAAGGGTCGCGTATTCCGGGCATTCGCAAGTGGCCGGAAGCCTATATGCCGACGATCTTCGATCGCAGCCGCGTCGATCGCGTCGAGAGCGTGAGTCAGGCCGCGTCCGAAACGATGGCGCGTCGGCTCGCGGCCGTCGAAGGCATCTTTGCCGGCATCTCGTCGGGTGGCGCATGCGAAGTCGCGATGCGTATCGCGCGTCAGGTCGAGAACGCGACGATCGTGTTCATCGTCTGCGATCGCGGCGACCGCTACCTGTCGACCGGCGTATTTCCTGCCTGAGCCTGAACGGCATCAGCAGCGTCACGCGATAAAAAAGCGCCGCATGAGCGGCGCTTTTTCTTTGCGCGGACCGTGCTTACTGCGCCGGCGCTTCCGTGTCCGCCGCAGGCAGCGGCAGCGCGCCGTTCGCTTCCATCTGCGCCTTCACGGCTTCGCCGAGCTGGTACACGGCGAGTGCGTAGAAGAAGCTGCGGTTGTAGCGCGTCAGCACGTAGAAGTTCTTGAGGCCGAGCATGTATTCGGTCGCGCTTCCCGGCGACGGCAGATCGACCACGGTGACTGGCGTGCCAGCTTCGGTGGTGATGTTCACCATCGGCTCGTTGAGCGTCATGCCGGCGCGCAGAAGTTGCGACAGTGCCCAGTGCGGTTCGGGCTGACCGTCCGCGGCCGCCTGGGCAATGCCGAGGCTGCCCGTGTCGGGCGTGATTCGCCAGACTACCGGGCGATCGGTTTCCCAGCCGTGCTGCTTCAGGTAGTTCGCGACGCTGCCGATCGCATCGGCAGGACTGCTGCGCAGATCGACGTGGCCGCCGCCGTCGTAGTCGACCGCATACTCGCGGATGCTGCTCGGCAGGAACTGCGGGATGCCGATCGCGCCCGTGTACGAGCCGAGCACGGTGGTCGGGTCGAGCTGGTTGTCGCGGGTCCAGACGAGGAAGTCCTCGAGATTCTTGCGGAACGTTGCCTGGCGACTGTCGCGATTCGGCGTGTCCGGGTAGTCGAACGTGAGCGTCGTCAGCGCATCGAGCACCCGGAAGTTGCCCATGTAGCGGCCGTAGATCGTTTCGACGCCGATGATGCCGACGATCACTTCGGGCGGCACGCCGAATTCCTCGGACGCGCGCTGCAGCGTCGCCTGGTTCGCCTTCCAGAATTTCACGCCCGCGTTGATGCGGATCGGTTCGATGAAACGCGAACGATAGACGCGCCAGTTCTTTACCGAAGGCGTCGGAGCCGGCTTCACGAGCTTCACGGCGGTGGCCGAGTAGCTGATGCGCGAGAACAGCGCATGCAGGCTTGTGGAATCGAAGCCGTTGCGGCTCACCATCTCGTCGATGAACGCATCCACTTTCGCGTTGTTCGCGTAGCGCTGCGGAACGATTTCCTCTTCGAAGGTCTGGCCTTGCGGCGCCGGCTGCTGCGGTTGCGCCTGCGCGACGCGCGTGCCGGGAGACTTCGCGGGCTGCGTCTGCGCGACGGCGGGCGCGGCTGCCACGGTAGCGGCGACGGCAGCAGCAACGAGCGGAACGCGAACGCTAAACAGTGCGGAGAGAAGGGCGGCAGGCTTGCTGGAATTCATGTCGAAGCGGCGGACAGGGCGATGGGGTTCGGCGCAGTATACCCGACGCATCCTGCGTGCCGGGGCGAAGCAGCGTACCGTTGTGGTAAGTTAGCGGCGAATTCGCGGCAGACGATGGACATTATTGATGGAGACCTGCGGCGCACCCCGCGTCGCGGATGACAGATTATGGCAACCGCCTTCTATACGCACCCCGACTGCATGCTGCACGAGATGGGGGAATGGCATCCGGAATGCCCGGCCCGCCTGTCGGCGATCCAGGATCAACTGATCGCGAGCCGCATCGACGACCTGATCGTGCACGAAACCGCGCCGTTCGCGAGCGAGGTGGCGCTGGGCCGCGTGCATACGCAGGCCCACATCGACTACATCCGCAGCATGACGCCCGTCGACGGCTACGTCGAGATCGATCCCGACACGCTGATGAACCGCGACACGTGGCGCGCCGCGCTGCGTGCGGCCGGCGCGGCGATCGCGGCGACCGACGCCGTGATCGAAGGCCGCTACGCGAATGCGTTCTGCAGCGTGCGGCCGCCCGGCCATCACGCGGAGCCAGCGCGCGCGATGGGTTTCTGCTTTTTCAACAACGTCGCGATCGCCGCGCGGCATGCGCTCGACGTCCACGGCCTCGAGCGCGTCGCGATCGTCGATTTCGACGTGCACCACGGCAACGGCACCGAAGCCGCGTTCGCGAACGACGAGCGGGTGCTGATGTGCAGCTTCTTCCAGCATCCGCTATACCCGTTCTCGGGCGTCGATCACCAGGCGCCGAACATGGTCAACCTGCCGATGCCTGCGCGCAGCAACGGGATGGCGATCCGCGAAGCGGTCGACATGTTCTGGCTGCCGCGTCTCGACGCATTCAAGCCGCAGATGCTGTTCGTGTCGGCCGGTTTCGACGCGCATCGAGAGGACGACATCGGCAGCCTCGGTCTCGTCGAGGCCGATTTCGAATGGCTGACCGCGCAGATCGTCGACGTCGCGCGCCGGCATGCGCAGGGCCGCATCGTGAGCTGTCTCGAGGGCGGCTACAACTTGTCCGCGCTCGGCCGCAGCGTCGTGGCGCACCTGCGCGTGCTGGCCGGCATCTGACCGGGAGCGGGGCGGCGCGCGCTCAGCGCGCCTGCACGTGCGCGTGAATCCACTCGATCAGCGCATCGATCACGCGGTCGCGCTCGAGATCGTTCATCGTTTCGTGGAATCCGCCTTCGTATAGCGTCAGCGTGCGATCGGGCGAGCCGACGCGTGCGCCGAACGCGCGGCTTCCGTCGGGCTCGGTCAGCTTGTCCTCGGTGCCGTGATAGACGAGCACCGGCACGCGCAGCGCGCCGCGACCGCGCTCGATGCGCGCCATCGCGTCGAGGACCTCGGCGCCGGTGCGCGCCGGCACCGCGCCGTGGTGCACGAGCGGGTCGGCACGATTGGCCGCGACGACGGCCGGATCGCGCGACAGCAGCGCCGCGTCGATCCTGATCGCGGGGAAGCTCGGCCACACGCGGCTGATGAAGCGGCTCATCGCGAGCATCCAGCGCGGCACGTCGCGTCCCGGCGCGAGCGCCGGGCTCGACAGCACGAGGCCCGCCAGCGCGTGGCCGCGAATCGGCGCGCGTTCGATCGCATACAGCGCCGCGACGGCGCCGCCCATGCTGTGCCCCATCAGGAAGAGCGGCGTATCGTCGCGGGCGGCTTCGGCGACGAGGGCATCCGCATCGTTCAGGTAATCGTCGAAACGCTCGACCCACGCGCGTTGACCGGGCGACTGGCCGTGCCCGCGCAGATCGATCGCCAGCACGTCGATGCCGGCCGCGTTCAATCTGGCCGCGAGCGCCGCGTAGCGGCCCGCATGCTCGGCGAGGCCATGCACGAGAGCAATCGTCGCGCGTGGCGGCTCCGTGCCGTCGCCAGCCGGCCAGCGATACGACGCCAGTTCGAGCCCGTCCGCGGTACGGAGCCGGCCCATCCGCGGGGCGGGCGGCGCTGCCGTGTCGCGTGCTGCGATGGCGGCGGGTGCGGCGACCTGCGTGGTGGTGGCGGTCATCTGGCGGGTCCCCTGTTTGGTTGGCATCGGTGTTCCGGATCATAGTCGCGGCACTCACACGGCGGACCAGCAGTGCTCCTCTAATTTCGTCTGGTTATGAAAAGATCGAAATCGATTATTAAGTGGAATGAGGCGTT
Organism: Burkholderia sp. Bp9004; assembly: GCF_003858025.1. Lineage (NCBI taxonomy): Bacteria > Pseudomonadati > Pseudomonadota > Betaproteobacteria > Burkholderiales > Burkholderiaceae > Burkholderia > Burkholderia sp. Bp9004. The sequence continues at coordinate 114,431 of NZ_QTQD01000028.1, forward strand.
TGCGGTAAAATCGCCGGCTATTCCAGATGCATCGGCGGCCGACTGGCGGGCTTCGCCAGTCGGCCGCCGTTTTGTTTACATGATCGAATTACGCAATCTGTCGCAGCGTTTCCCCGGGCCGACCGGCTGGGTCGACGCATTGCACAACGTCAATCTGACGATCCCGCAGGGCGAGGTGTTCGGCATCATCGGCCGAAGCGGCGCCGGCAAGAGCACGCTCGTGCGCACCATCAACCTGCTCACGCGGCCGACCGAAGGCAACGTCGTCGTCGGCGGGCTCGATCTCACGCTGCTGTCGGCCGGCGCGCTGCGCGAAGCGCGCCGCGAAATCGGCATGATCTTCCAGCACTTCAACCTGCTGTCGTCCCGCACGGTCTTCGACAACGTCGCGTTGCCGCTCGAGCTTGCTGGCGCGAGCCGTGCCGACATCGAGGCCGCCGTGCTGCCGCTGCTCGACCTCGTCGGGCTGTCCGCGCAGAAGGACCGCTACCCTGCGCAGATCAGCGGCGGCCAGAAGCAGCGCGTCGGCATCGCCCGCGCGCTCGCGAGCAAGCCGAAGGTGCTGCTGTCGGACGAAGCGACGTCGGCGCTCGATCCCGAGACCACGCGCGCGATCCTCGACCTGCTGAAGCGCATCAACCGCGAACTTGGCCTGACGATCGTGCTGATCACGCACCAGATGGAAGTGATCAAGCAAGTGTGCGATCGCGTGGCGGTGCTCGACGCGGGTCGCGTGGTCGAGGAAGGCCGCGTGATCGACGTGTTCCTGCAGCCGCATCACGAAGTGACGCGCGCGCTGATCGGCGACGTGATCGCGCAGGAACTGCCGCCCGCGCTGAAGGCACGCGTGGCCGAGCGGCTGAAGACGGGCAGTGGGCATTTGCTGCGGCTCGCGTTCACCGGCTCGGGTGTCGACCAGCCGATCCTGTCGGAGACGATTCGCCGGTACGAACTGGATTTCAACATCCTGCACGGCCAGATCGACGAGATCCAGGGGCAGGCGTTCGGGTCGCTCGCGGTGCTCGCGGGCGGCGAACCGGGCAAGGTCGGGCAGGCGCTCGCGTTCCTGCGCGAGCAAGGTGTGGTGGTAGAGGAGCTTTCGTATGTTGAGTGAGATGTTCGATATGTTCGTGCAGTCGTTCTGGGAGACGCTGATCATGGTCGGCATCTCGGGAGCGGTCGGCGCGCTCGTCGGGATGCCGCTCGGCGTGCTGCTCTACCTGACCGACCGCCAGGGCGTGCTGCAGAACCTCGGTGTGAATCGTGTGCTCGGCGGCGTCGTGAACGCGGTGCGCTCGACGCCGTTCATCATCCTGTTGGTCGCGGTCATTCCGTTCACGCGGCTCGTCACGGGATCGTCGATCGGCACGGCTGCGGCGGTCGTGCCGCTGACGCTCGCGGCCGCGCCGTTCGTCGCGCGACTGGTCGAGACCGCGCTGCGCGAAGTCGACCGCGGGCTGATCGAAGCCGCGCAGTCGATGGGCGCGACGACGTCGCAGATCGTGTTCAAGGTGCTGCTGCCCGAATCGCTGCCTGGCATCGTCGCGGGCCTGACGATCACGTTCGTGTCGCTCGTCGGTTATTCAGCGATGGCCGGTGCGATCGGCGGCGGCGGGCTCGGCGATCTCGGGATCCGCTACGGCTACCAGCGCTATCTGCCGGAAGTCATGTGGACGGTCGTCGCGATCCTGATCGTGTTCGTGCAGATCGTGCAATCGTTCGGCGACTGGCTCGTGCGCCGGCTGAGCCACAAGTAAAACGACATTCATTGGTAGGGGGAGATGATGCAACGACGCTTCATGCTGAAGTTCGCGGCCGCACTCGGCGCGGCCGCGCTGTTCGCGAGCGCGCACGCGCAGGCCGAAACCATCAAGGTGGGCGTGACGGGCGGTCCGCACGCGCAGATCATGGACGTGGTGAAGAAGGTCGCGGCCAAGAGCGGCCTCGACATCCGCATCGTCGAATTCTCGGATTACGTGCAGCCGAACGCGGCGCTCGCGTCGGGCGATCTCGACGCAAACAGCTACCAGCACGATCCTTATCTGCAGGCGCAGGTGAAGGATCGCGGCTACAAGCTGATCAAGGTCGCGGATACCGTCACATTCCCGATGGGCATCTATTCGAAGCGGGTGAAGTCGCTGGCCGAGCTGAAACCCGGCGCGCGCATCGCGGTGCCGAATGATCCGACCAATGGCGGCCGCGCGCTGCTGTTGCTGCAGAAGCAGGGGCTGCTGAAGCTGCGTGCGGACGCCGGGTTGAAGGCGACGCCGCTCGACATCGTCGACAATCCGCGCAAGCTGAAGATCGTCGAACTCGATGCGGCGCAGATTCCGCGTTCGCTCGGCGACGTCGACGCCGCGGCGATCAACACCAACTACGCGATGGAAGCCGGGTTGAAGCCGCAACAGGACGCGATCGCGATCGAGGGCCCGAACGGCCCTTACGCGAACGTTCTCGCAATTCGCGACGCCGACCGGAGCAAGCCGTGGGTCGCGAAACTGGTAGCGGCCTACCATTCCGCGGAAGTGAAGCAGTTCATCGAACAGAAGTTCGGCGGCGCGGTCATCGCCGCCTGGTAACACGTGGTGCTGGGCGCGCCCGGTGACGATTAGAGTTGATGATCGAAAACCCGGGCTTTGCGTCCGGGTTTTTTCTCTTTTAAAATAGAACGACCGTTCGCTATTGCCGGCGCGCCGAAGAGGAGCGTTATCCTCGATAGCCGCGATGGATTGGTCCGCTTGGCCGCGCAGTCATGAGGCCTCGCTATAGAATGGCCTCTGGTCGTATTCGTAACTTTGGAGCGTGTGCATGAAAATCCTGGTGCCAGTGAAAAGAGTGGTCGATTACAACGTGAAGGTCCGCGTGAAGTCGGACAACACGGGCGT